>NZ_JBQENT010000015.1:0-100145 GCF_052044855.1 Metabacillus sp. 22489 | reverse complement strand
AAATATGAATAATAGGCAATTTACACTTATTTTTAAGATAGATTCTAAGAAGAAAATCAAAAATTAAAAAGGCATTTGGGAAAGAAAGCTTTCCCAAATGCCTTTTGTCTTCAATCTGAAAGGACCGAATGGTCCTTTTTATTTTTGTTTATTTAATAATTCATTCGCATGAAAACCAACCTTTTTCAAAAGGTCGATGACAATACTTTTTTCTTCTGCAGTTAATACGTTTAATACCTCATTAATTTTTTCCTCATGTTCTGGAAAAATATCTTCAATTAGTTGTTTTCCCTTGTCAGTAATTTCAGCATGAGTGACTCGTCGATCGTTAGGGCATGCTTTTCGCGCAAGTAATCCCTTTTGCTCGAGTTTATCGACGACATATGTGATACTCCCACTCGCAAGTAAAATCTTTCCGCCAATTTGTTGTAATGGCTGAGCTCCCTTATGATAAAGCAACTCTAAAACAGCAAACTCTGTTGGATTTAATTGATATGTAGAAATATGTTTATTGACAACATCATTAAAAGCACGATGTGCACGTGAAAGAACAATAAATAATTTTAGTGAATCTTCTATTTGTTTTTCTTTTTCCATTTAACTCAATCCTTTAAATAAAATCTAAATATCTCGAATTCGAAACAATTCCAATATTCTTATGATAGTGGAAATACTTTGTTTAGTCAAGATTTTGTATTGTTACTTTCCAATGTTAATATTTTACACAAAGAAACGCATTGAAACAATACTTCTACTTTAATCAAGTTTGAACATATACATAGTTTATACAAAATAATCCTTCCACGATAATCTTAATAAAATGCTTTTTTTGTAAACTTTGTTGTTTACCTTGTTGACGGTTTTTGTTGATTTCATCGTGCAGTACTCGATTACAATAGGGGTAGGTTTAAAGTCTCCTTTTAGTATACACTTGCTCACACTTCACCTTCCCCACTGGAGTCTCACAAGTAGCACCAATCAACCCTTTACCTGAAAATGAGCACAATGTTTTTTATACTTTAGTCATGGACATAGTACAAAAAAGGAAAGTCCGCTATAATATATGTATTGCTCGACATGTATTACGTAAGGATAAACGTAGATATACATTTAAAGGAGAAAATTTATATGTCTAGTGTGTTATTTGGTAGTATATTATCAGCACTTTCAACAGGATTAGGAGCTATCCCAATTTTATTTTTACAAGGAACGCTTACACACCGTTGGCGGGATATCCTTCTCGCTTTTACAGCTGGTATTATGATGACAGCTGCCATGCTAGGATTAATACCCGAATCCTTTAAATATGGTGGAATTATCGAGATATCCATCGGGTTATTTTTAGGTGTTCTTACATTAACAACTCTTGAAAAACTAATCCCACATATTGATTTAGAGCACTCAAAAAGTGGCATTAAATTTGATGAAAAAGCAATGCTAATTATTGCGGCAATTACGTTGCATAACATACCAGAGGGGCTTTCTGTTGGAGTTAGTTATGCATCTGATATAAGTGATACTGGTAATTTAATTGCTTTTGCAATCGGATTACAAAATGCTCCAGAAGGATTTTTAGTTGCCCTTTTCCTCATTAATCAGAGTATTAGCAAATGGAAAGCATTTTTAATTGCAACAGCTACTGGAGCAGTAGAAATTATTGCATCTTTACTTGGATTTTATTTAACAAGTATTATTAGCTTCTTAGTTCCTTATGGACTTTCATTTGCAGCAGGTGCAATGTTATTTATCATTTATAAAGAGCTTATTCCAGAAAGCCATGGCGATGGTAATGAACGAATTGCCACCTATTCCTTTATAATAGGAATACTATTTATGGTTATTTTAATTTATAGCTTTTAGTTCTAAAAACAATTATGCATGTAGAGAGGCTGACTTAAAAGTTAAAACGTCAGCCTCTTTCGTATGAACATACTATTTTTTTAAATTCCAATTTTACTAGTACTGCTTGTCCAAATCATTCGGATATAATCTTCAAACTTCCTTATCAGTGTTTGCTCTTTTTCTTTTATTAGCTGGTCATAATCGTTCAACAAAACATCTAATTCTTGACTACATCTTATCGTTAATTGGCTTGTATACCCTTCCTTATCGGCTGCTTCGATCATTTCCTTTCTTTTGAAATGGATTAATTCGAGAAGCAATTTCTTCATGTTTTCATGATTCATAAGGGTTCCCTCCTAACAATTGTTCGTCCAAGAATTCTTTGAAAGGTAAAAGGAATATATTTCTTACCTGTTTAAATATATTCCCTCTTCCCTACACGTTTAAACCAAGCTATACGATAAATAGTAGTTAGTTTGTAATTTTTTCAATTGCTGCAATCCGAAAATCTTTGCTCTCCAATTTTGTAATAATTTGCTCCAATTTTGCTTCTGTTAAATCTCCTGAAAGATTTAAAATTATTCTTCTTAAATATTTATCACCATTATCTAGAGTAAGCAATCCTTCTATATTTACATCCTTAACAGCTGTTACTAAGTCCTTTAAAGCACCTTTATGCTCCTTCGTCCCGATAGTTAACAAATAACCTCCTGTTTTCATACCGAATGAATCCTCTAATACATCCATTATATTCGAATGGGTAATGATTCCAGAAAATTCATTTTGTTCATTTAAAACTGCTAAAAACGGGAGACGTCTTATTGTTATAAAGGTTTTAAAAAACGAATCATTTTCATAAATAAAGGCATCCTTGTTTGCAATTAAATCTGAAATTTTATCATCGTCTTTCCCATTTCTCTCCACAAAATGCTCCAAAAGATGAACCTTATAAATTAGCCCAACAAATGTTTTCCCATTATCCTTTAATACAGGGACAGAGCGGTATCCTGTCTGGCTTAAATAATCATATGCTTCCTTTACTGTTACATGTTCCTCACAGTATTTTACATCTTCCTTTTTTACATAATTATAACGAACCTTCATGAGTAGTCCTCCTTATAGCAAACAATTGCTATTTTTAGAATGTGGAAAAACGATAAATTGATGTACGAAAACAAATTGCATTTTTCGTCAATACTACATATACTATATATAACTATTGTACGAAAGGGTGTTTATTAGGACAATGATTTACTAATCTTTTTTTCTTAGGAGTTTTTTGAATAAAAAATTCAAACCTAGAGAAATTGGATTAGTCTGTCCTTTATACACCATATACGTTCATTTTATAGAAATTGCATATCTTTATGCTTATTTTTCTATATCATTTTGTATATTGGAACAGTCTGTCCTCTCTATGGTTTAGGGAGGTTTTTTTATGTTTATTGTTAAAGCACGAAATATAACAAAGAGCTTTGCTGATGAAATGATTTTAAATGATGTATCATTCGATTTATTAAAAAATGAACGTGTAGGACTTGTTGGTGCAAACGGTGCTGGTAAAACAACATTAGCCCAAATTATTTATGGCCAGTTAGCTCCTGATTCAGGGAAAATTGAAAAGCAGCAAAACATAACGATTGGCTACTTACACCAATCAGTTGATAACACGCTTCAGGAAGATGCTTTATCCTCAAAGGAATTTTATTTACGAACAAGTGAGCTTGGTTTACAGCAAGTGCAAAATTGGACAAATGAACAGCTTGCCCATTTAAGTGGTGGGGAAAGGCTAAAAATTACGTTAGCGCAAATTTGGGCGACACAGCCTGAGCTCCTTATATTGGATGAGCCAACAAATCACCTTGATTTTCAAGGTGTCAATTGGTTAATAAATGAGTTAAAGCATTTCAATGGGACAGTTCTTATCATTTCACATGATCGTTACTTTCTTGATAAAACCGTGTCTACAATCTATGATTTAGAACAAGGAAACTTAACTATTTATTCAGGAAACTATACGACCTACCGTGAAAAAAAGAAAAAACTCAATGCTGATAAGCTGCACCAATATGAGAATATGCAAAAATATAAAGCGAATGTTGAGCAACAAATCAATCAATTACAGCATTGGTCAGGAAAAGCACATCGAAATATGAATAAACAAGAAGGCTTTAAAGAATATCATGGAGTAAAGGCGAAAAAAATTGATAAAGCGATAAAATCTAAAATGAAGCGTTTAAATCAGGAGCTAGAAAAGAAGAAAATTGAGAAGCCTATTGAAGAAGCAACCGTTCGTTTTCAATTTGCCGAAAATAAAAAGCGCGGAAAAAGAATGGTTGAGGCTGAAAGACTAGAAAAATCTTTTGGAAAACGAACACTATTTAAAGATAGCTCCTTTTATATTAATAATGGGGAGCGTATTGGATTAATTGGTCCAAATGGTTCTGGTAAAACAACATTACTAAATATGATTATCGGACAGGAGCAACAATCAAGCGGCAAACTCATCATCAGTCAAGCTAATAAAGTAGCCTATTTAAGCCAAGATGTTGGAGATATGCCTTTATCCATCCGAGCTATTGACGCTTTGGAATTAACGGATCAGGAAGAACAATTTAAAGCCAGAACTATATTAGCGAATATGGGCATTCATGCTGATAAATTAATGCAGCCAATCGCAACATTAAGTCTTGGGGAACGGACCCGAATAAAGTTAACGAAAATCCTGCTACAAGGGTATAATCTGCTTATTTTAGATGAACCAACTAACCATTTAGACTTAGCAAGTCGAGAGCAACTAGAAGCAGCATTAACTGATTTTACCGGGACATTATTAATCGTTTCACATGATTATTACTTTATGAACAAACTATGTAATAAACTTCTTGTTATTGAAAACGAGAAAATCATCAGGGTCGAAATGAATCTCGAGCAATATGAGAAAAGAAAACAAAGCCAAAGCGAACCAAATATCCTAGGGATAAAAGAGGAATTACTCTGTATCGAAACTGAGATTACAGCTGTTCTCGGACAAATGAGTCTTATTTTACCATCATCTGAAGAGTATATACAATTAGATGAAAAATTCCTTTCTTTAACGAAGAAGAAACGTGAATTAATAAACGTACTTGATAAACGTAATAAGTAAACCTTATTTTCATTTTCAAAAATTATTAGCAAAAAGTCGGATGGAAACTCAGATAGCTTCGTCCGACTTTTTATTATAGCTTTACTTGTTATTGTACCAAGTACTTAGGAATTTTTTCTTACACGCTTGAATCAACCATTTTCTATAATTTTCTCCATTTTTTAAAAGGTTTTGATTTTTAATCTCATCCTTTTCCTAGTTCAATTTATAAAATTTTTATTGACAAATGTATTTATTGCTTGTTAACATGCTAATCAAGCATTCTTTTTTTTAACAATTAATAAAATTTGAAACATTAACTACATAATTTTTTAAATCTCTTATCAAGAGTTGGCAGAGGGACTTGGCCCAATGACGCCGCAGCAACCGACCATACTACCATTGCAAAATGGGGTGATGTTTTCACCTTGGATTTTATCCAATAGGGCACGGTGCTAATTCCATCAGAAAGATTTAACTTTCTGAAAGATGAGAGGTGAGAAGCAGTGACTTCAAGCCTCTTTCATTTATGAAAGAGGCTTTTCTTTTTTAACGATAAATTGAAAGCTAAATAAACAGATAACTTACATGGAGGTCTTTACTATGTGTGCTAGAAAATCATCAGCCTATCAACCATTAACTGAATCGGATGCGATCGCTCTTGTAAAGCGGCTTATGCTATTTGAAGATACAAGTCAATTAACTTGCAATAAAATAGGTGATGGGAATTTATATCTCAACTTTCATGTAAAAGAAACTTCTACTGGTAACGGATATATGATTAAACAAGCATTACCTTATACAAAAATCATAAGTGAAAGCTGGCCTTTTCCAATAGATCGTACACGTATTGAAGACCATGCACTATTAAAACAAAGAGACATAGCTCCTGCCTATGTTCCAAAGGTTTATTATTCAGATGTGAAGCTTGGAATTACAATTATTGAAGACTTGTCACATCTTCACATAGCCCGTAAAGCACTCGTTGAAGGTAGTGAGCTACCATTGCTCTCGACACACCTAGGTGCATTTTTAGGAAAAACATTATTTTATACATCGATTTATGCACATACCCAACATTCGAAAAATGAAATAGAGAGACATTTTTCAAACCCTGATCGTTGTAAAAACATTGAGGAGCTTGATATTACAAACCCACTTTTCGAACATGAGACATTCCATTATGAACCAGTACTAAAAGCAAATGTGGAGAAAATTTTACAGGATAAATTATTAAAGCTTGAAGTAGCAAAATTGAAGGAAAAGTTTCTTAAAAAGCCTGAAGCACTTATTCATGGAAATTTACATACAGGAAACATCCTTGTAAGTGAGCATGAAACAAAAGTTATAGACGAAGGTTTCGCTTATTTTGGACCAATTGCATTTGATGTCGGTCAAGTTT
Source organism: Metabacillus sp. 22489 (assembly GCF_052044855.1). Lineage (NCBI taxonomy): Bacteria > Bacillati > Bacillota > Bacilli > Caryophanales > Bacillaceae > Metabacillus > Metabacillus sp. 22489. The sequence continues at coordinate 93,774 of NZ_JBQENT010000015.1, read as the reverse complement.
TCGGTCACTTTTTATTAAATATCCTTTCACGTGACTTAGAAGATCAAGAGTTCCTTTTCCAACATCTCATCACAACATGGAACGTATTTGTTGAAGAATTCTCAAAAGCTTGGAAAAAAGATGGCTCTGAAATTTACACAGCAAACAATGGTTATTTAGAGCATATTCTTTCTGAAATATTCACAGATGCTGTTGGCTTTGCTGGTTGTGAATTAATACGTTATACAATTGGGCATGCACATGAAACAGCTTTAGATACTATACAAACATATGACAAAAAAATAACTGTAAAGCAATTAGCCCTTTCATTAGGTTATGAGCTCGTTATTAAGCAAAAAAATATGACAAAGCCTGTACAATTTATTCAATACGTAAAACAGACAATTGCAAATCGTTCTCAACATGTAGCAATAAAATAACAAAGGACTAAATACGAAATCAGAATTTTTAGGAAAAAGGAGTTTTTCCCTATGAGTAATACTACAATCACAATACCTCGTTCTGTTATTTGGCAGGATGATTCACTTAAATTATTAAATCAGCAAATAATCCCGCAACTAACCGAATATCTTGAGCTTACAACGATTGATGATGTTTGGGATGCGATTCATACATTAAAAGTAAAAGGTACATCTGCAACAAGTATCACAGCAGCTTATGGGCTTGCTCTTGCTAGTTTACAGGATACATCTGAATCTTTGGAGCAATTTCGTGAATTGCTACATAAGTATCGAAATTATTTAGCAAGCTCACAGACAACAGCACTTCATTTCATATGGGCATTGGATCGATTAATGGATAGTATATCAGATGCAAAATCAATTAATGAGGCAAAAACAACCATTGTTCATGAAGCGATTCAAATTCAAGTAGAGGATGAAGAGATTTGCCGTTTAATTGGCGAGAATGCTCTTTCTGTTCTTAATCAAGGTGATCGTGTCATGACAATTGGTCATGCAGGTTCGCTCACTACTGCTAAATACGGGACTGCAACTGCACCATTTTACTTAGCAAAAGAAAAAAATGTTGATATTCAAGTCTTTGTCTGTGAGACAAGACCAGCACTTCATGGAGCCCGCTTAACGACATGGGAGCTTTCGCAAGCAGAGGTCGATGTCACACTCATTACAGATAATATGGCTGCACATACAATCAAGGCAAAAAAAATCAATGCAATTATTGTAGGTGCCGACAGAATTGCCGCAAATGGTGATACGGTAAACAAAATAGGTACATATAATTTATCCTTACTTGCCAATGCCTATCAAATTCCTTTTTATGTAGCTGCTCCTTTATCAACCATTGATCCATCGATTACCAAAGGTGATGATCTACCTATCGAAGAACAAAATCCAAAGGAAATCACGGAAATTCAAAAAATTCAAATAGCCCCAGAGGGAGTGAAGGTTTTTAACCCTTCCTTTGACGTGACACCTGGAGAATTAATTACAGGAATTATTACCGAAAAAGGGATATTGACTAGTAATTATCAAGAATCGATTTCTTCTATTTTGCAAACTAATTAAAATGATGGGATATCTAAAAAAATAGTAGATATCCCCGTTCTTTATTTTTCATATTTTTATTCGTATAAGAGAGCAACTGCCATTCAAGCTTAATATAACCTCTAGTATTTTGAATGTACCAACAAGGAGCAAATACATTCACTTTAGCTTTTCAAGAAGAATCTGTCTTTCCTTTTCAGAAATTATTCGCAGCTTTGAACAGATCGAAGTGTAGAAATACACTTTTTTTGGCTGTTTTTTAATTATCCACATAAGCTTGCCCCTTTCTTTCCCATACTCAACTTTTTTTTCTTACTCAAATTATATGTATTTTATTCCAACTTGTGACAAGTCATATGCCTATCATAAAAGCGTGTTTGTCTTCTTCTCCCTTTATTTAGATGCATGCTTTTTCGAATAAGATTAAATGTGTTTTCTACTATCTCCTCTCTAAGCAAGCTATACTACTTTAAGAAACTCAACTATTCAAGTAAACAACTTATCCCAAATAAAAAAAGGAGAAGCTCAAATCTTCTCCACCATTCCTTATTCATTATTCGATTTTTTCCCTTGGAAAACCGGAAGTGTAATATGGAAGGTTGTCCCTTTTCCTTCCTCACTCTCGACCTCGACGATTCCATTATGCTCTTCAATAATTTTGTAGCTCACCATCAGACCAAGTCCAGTTCCTCTTTCCTTTGTTGTATAAAAAGGCTGTCCTAATCTTTTAATTTTATCCTCTGGAATGCCGAACCCTCTATCTTTAATGGAAACTGTAAGATGTTCCTCATCCCTACGTCGTATTTCAACATCAACCTGTCCACCATTTGGCATGACTTCAATGGCATTTTTTAAAACATTTATAAACACTTGCTTTAATTGATTCGGTTCACAATAAATAAGCGGTAGCTGTTCCTCAACCTTTAGCTTCATTTGTACATTTACAAGGATCGCTTGTGCACTTAATAATTCAATCGTATCACTCATAATAATGCTTATATCTTTTTTTAAATATTTTATTGCCTGTGGCCTAGCAAGGATTAAAAATTCGGTAATAATCGATTCAATTCTACTTAATTCAGAAGTAATAACATTAAAATACATCGAATAATCATCTTTCATATTGCCCTCAAGTAGTTGAATAAAGCCTTTTAAAGAGGTCATTGGATTTCGAATTTCATGAGCAATTCCTGCAGCTAATTCTCCAACAACATTCAATGTATCTGATTTTCTCAATTGCTCCTCAAGCTCTCTTTTTTCTGTAACATCCCGAAATATTGCTAAATGCATATTTTCATTGATATTGTTTTTAACAGTAAATTCAAGAATTTTTTCCTCACCATTTTCAAATGAATACGTAATTTCTTGTAATTTATCTGCTCTGTCGCCTTCAACTGACTGAGTACCATCCTCATCAGTAAGATTAGGTGTTAACAAATGACAGAAATTAAACGCAGCAATATCCTCTTTTCTTATATTAAAAATCTTCCGTGCAGTAGGATTTGCTTCAATTATCTTATAATCATTGTTAAATAAAACGATCCCATCCATCGCACCATCAAATATTTTCCGGAATTTTTGCTCACTTTCTCTTAGTTCCTTTTCCATCCTTTTTCGTTCACTTACATTTCGAAAAATTGTTAAATGATTGCCATCAAATATATCCATCTTAGATGTGAATTCTAGCTCCTTGCTTTGTCCATTAGGCATATGAAATAATAGCTCAGCTCTAATCGCACCTGTTTTTAGATACTCACGCTTTACCTTTTTATACGCCAAGCTTGTTTGGTCAACAAATTCCTGAATATTCCGTTTTATTAATTCTTCATCAGAAAGCTCAAACGTTCGGCATGCTGCAGGATTTACCTTTAAGATTTGTCCACATTTATCCCAAATCATAATGGCATCAATTGCATTTTCAAAAATTTCTCTAAACCGCTCTTCACTTTTGTACAGCTTCATTTCCATGAAACGTTTTTCCGTAATGTCTCTCATTATCGCCATATAAAAACCATTAATTATATTTGACGTTGTTGTAAACTCAAAAATTTTTTTTTGCCCATTCTTTAAAAGAACAGGTAATTCCCCTTTTGCACTACCGTATTCCTTTAGGGCTGTCCATAGCTTTTCAAGTTTATACTTATCCTTGCTTTCAACAAAATCCCCAAGTAAATATGTATTTAATTGTGCTTTGCATAAATCAAAGCTCGTACAAAATGATTCATTCGCATCAATAAAAAGACCGTGCTGATCAAAGATGACAATACCATCCACTGCACGATGAAACAAATCTTTAAAAAGCTGCTCATTAATTAGACGTTCACGTTCTAACATTTTCTTAAATGATACATCCTTGAGCATTGCAAGATGACAATCATTTATGACATGATGTCGCAACGTAATCTCTAAAAATTTTATTTGTCCATCTTCTAATTGAATCGCAAGGTCACTAGCAAAGGATCTATTATCCGTAATCTCTTCAAACATTTCTTCAATTTTATGCTTTGGAACTAAGCTAAGAAAGTCATATAAATTTCGGTTACATAATTGTTGTTTCGATAGTTGAAACATTTCACAGGCTGCGGAGTTACCATCAATAAAATTAAATTGAGCATCGAATATAACAACTGCATCTAGTGCATCTTCAATGATATATTCATGTTGGAGAAGCTTAGATTTTAGAAGTTTATTTTCCTTTTCTAAATAAGCAATTCTTTCCTCTAACAGGACGTTTTCGCTTTCCTCCATCGTTTCTTTCAATCCATTCACCCCTACTTACCTCAATCTTCATAATAATTCATATTCTACAAGACGGGTCATTGTCCTTCATGTATCTACAAAATGATTGAAAGATCCGCCTTTACATCACAAATCACGACAAAAGAACTAGAAATCCCCTTATATTTTATCCATAAAACTCCCAAAAAAGTATATTCTTTTACAATATAAAAATCATACTTATTGTTGAGTACCAAATAATAACATTGATTTTTCCAATAAATTATTTAATATAGGAAAGTATTTATCTAAACATTATCTCTAGTAATATAACGGAAATAATCTTACATGTTCGTTACATTTAAATGACATCCCTTTAAAATTATATCGTTTTGACGAATTAGGTTTAATAAGTAGCAAAATGGGAATATCCATATTATCTTTCCGATTTTATAATTTAAAGAGAAAGGTGAATATATGAAAAATCGTGATAGTTATTTTGATAATGCAAAGTTTTTCTTAATTATATTAGTTGTGTTTGGCCATATTATCCGTCCATTAATTGATGATAGTCAATTAATAATGAATGTTTATAAATTTGTTTACACATTCCATATGCCTGCGTTTATTCTAATCTCAGGTTATTTTGCAAAGGGATATCGCAAAAAAGGATATGTAGAAAAGATCGCGAAAAAGCTCATTCTTCCATATTTGATTTTCCAAGGGATTTACTCTGTATATTATTATTTCATCGAAGACCAGCAATCTATTATTCTAGATCCATTTGATCCTCATTGGTCACTATGGTTTTTAATTAGCTTGTTTTTTTGGAATATATTTTTATTTGGGTTCACAAAATTACCGGCAAAATGGGCTTTATGTTTAGCATTTGCTTTAGGATTAGCAGTTGGTTATTTTGAAATCATTAGCAATTATTTAAGCATGTCAAGAACATTCGTCTTCTTCCCTCTCTTTTTAGTTGGCTTTTATTTAAGACGAGAGCATTTTGCTATCATGACAAAGGTGAAATCTCGAGGGATAGCAGTCTTTGTATTATTAAGTATCTTTTTCTCTTATTTTTATCTTGATTTTGATTACGAATGGTTATTTGGTTCTCAGCCTTATTCACAATTTGGTGACCCATCAATTTTTAGTGCTGGCATTCGTTTAGGCTTTTACAGTCTAACTTTTATAACGTCGATTAGCTTTTTATCACTTATCCCAAAAACACATGCCTTTTTTACTGAATGGGGAACTCGAACGTTTTATGTTTACCTACTACATGGTTTCATCGTTCAGTATATCCGTAACAGTGAATGGCTAGAGTGGATGAGAGATTATCAAAGTGTGACGATGCTCATTATTCTATCAATCATCATGACAACTACTTTATCAACGACAATCGTAAAGGCGATAACACAACCAATCATTGAATTACGCGCATCAACGATTCAGTATTATGTAAAGAACTTTACATCCAAATCAATTCAGTAGTAATAGGCTGACTTCCACGTAGGAGTCAGCTGTTTTTTCTTTTAAGCCGACTATTTATGCCGCTTTAACCGATTAAATTTCTTCTAGTTTTCCTATACTATGGTAAGTACGTTTTCTAGAAAATGTGGTAAAATAAATAGTTGATTGTAATGAAGTTAAACTTACTAGGAAAGCTCTTTCTTTTTCTGTGAAAGAGGTATCTTGCATGTAAATTAGCTCAAAAAAATAATAGAAGTGGTGTTCCAATATATGAAAACAATCTTAGCAACGTTAAATGCAAAATATATCCATACAAGCCTTTCAATTCGGTATTTAAAGGCATATGCAGCTCCAGAATATGAGGTTGAGCTCGCTGAGTATACGATTAAAGACCCTTCAATGAATATTGTCACAGACTTATATTCTAAAAATCCTCAAATTATTGGCTTTAGCTGCTATATTTGGAATATTGAAGAAACAATAAAAGTAATAAATATGCTTAAAAAAATCAACCCTTCATTAATAATTGTTTTAGGTGGACCAGAAGTTACTTATGATACGAAGGAATGGATGGAAAGAATTCCAGAGGTTGATTTTATTATTATTGGAGAAGGTGAACAATCATTTAAGCAATTATTAGATGAATTACACGGAGAGAAAAACTTTGCCAATGTTAGTGGAATTGCCTATCGTGACAACGATTCTATCCAAATTAAACCACAGAGAAATAAAATAGATCTAAAGACATTGCCATCACCATTTCGCTTTGAAGAAGACCTCCCACATCTTTCAAAACGGGTCACATATATTGAAACGAGTCGTGGCTGTCCATTTAGCTGTCAATTTTGTTTATCATCTATAGAAGTCGGAGTTCGCTACTTTGATCGTGAAAAAATAAAGGAAGATATTCGCTTTTTAATGGATCATGGTGCAAAAACAATTAAGTTTGTTGACCGTACGTTTAATATAAGCCGCAGTTATGCAATGGAAATGTTTCAATTTCTTATTGATGAGCATAAGCCTGGTGTTGTGTTCCAATTTGAGATTACAGCCGATATAATGAGACCTGAAGTCATTCAATTTTTAAATGACAATGCACCAAAGGGATTATTTCGATTTGAAATTGGGGTTCAATCAACAAATGATACAACGAATGAACTCGTGATGAGAAAGCAAAACTTTAATAAATTGACGAGAACGGTCACAATGGTAAAGGAAGGGCAAAAAATTGATCAGCATCTCGATTTAATTGCTGGATTACCAGAGGAAGATTACCATTCATTTAAGAAAACATTTAATGATGTTTTTGCATTACGACCTGAAGAGCTGCAACTCGGCTTCTTAAAAATGCTTAGAGGTACAGGCTTAAGATTACGTGCAGCGGATCACGGCTATGTATTTATGGATCATTCTCCATATGAAATCTTAAAGAACGATGTTCTCTCGTTTGAAGATATGATTAAAATCAAGCAGGTTGAGGATGTTCTAGAAAAGTATTGGAATGATCATCGTATGGATGAAACAATCGAATATTTAGTATCACATGTTTTTGAAACTCCTTTTGATTTCTTCCAGGACTTCGGAACGTATTGGGATGAAAAAGGATGGACGCGAATTGGTCATCAATTAGAGGATTTATATAAACATCTTTATGAATTTTTATTACACGCCAAAAAGGAAGAATTGCTTATCGTAAGTGGTTTTATGAAGTACGACTATTTACGAAATCAAAAATATAAACCACGTAAGCCATGGTGGGAAGAAATTATTGCGAAAGAGGAAAGAAGTAAAATTTATCAGTCAATCTTACAAAATCCTCTTATTTTAGGTAAAGAGTTTGCAAGCTTGCAGTTAGCTGAAAAGGACTTATATAAACATACAGTACTTGAAAAGCTTCCATTTAACCTAAATCATTTCTTAAAAACAGGTACGATTATTGAAGAAGAATCATTTATTGTCGTGCATTATGATCCAATTAACCTAAAAACAACGGTTTATTCTGCTTTGTCAGGAGAACTAATAACTAAGGTTGGGTAAGTGAGAGAATTATCTCTCACTTTTTTTACGATTTGATTTTCCTTTATTCCCTTCTAACACATTATAAATTTGGCTAGCATTTACATCGCCCATTTCCTGACCGAATTCTACTTGTAAAATGTCCTTTGGCATCGGTTTTTTATGGTTTTGCATATCCTTACTTTTTTTATTCTTTTCAGTCATAGGCTCATCCCTTCCCTTGCTGTCCTTTTTTTGAATTACGATTCGCACCCTTCATTGGATCTTGATCATCATTTATCTCATAGGCTTCCCCTTCTGGAAGGCTCTCTGTCGGAGTATTATTATGTGTTAATGCCTGATTTCTCGCAACTTTTCTCTTCATGTTTTTCACTCCTTCATTCTTGTTTCTCCTTTAATTTTACCGACTTTCCCTGTTTCTATCCTAGTACTTTAAGGAATAAAAAAAGGGTGACTCAAATGGTCTGCCCCCTTCAAACACACTTATACAGTAAACTACCCTCATCATTCGTCTATATATAGTGTTTGAAGGGACTGTACCTTTATTTTGAGTCACCCTCTTATTTTTAATGACTTACAAAAGCTTTAAATACTTGCTTCACTTTTGGAACGACATAATGACTTCCACCTTTGCCCTTTACGTCTTCAACCATCATTGCAATTAACAAAGAAGGATCATTTGTATCTATTGCCACAAACCAACCATTCTCGCTACCTTCTTTATCATCCTTTGACTGTTTTAGTTCTGCCGTACCAGTCTTACCAGCAATTTGAATACCCTCTACCACTGGTTCATGTCCAGTTCCGTTTGGATTTTCGACAACTTGCTTTAAATCATTTAAAATAATTTCGGCATTCTCTTTCGTTACAGCCTGTTCCTTCCAAATCGTTGGTACCACCTCTGATTTCTTCTCTAAATATGGTTTTACCATATTTCCTGAATTAACAAAGCTTGTATACGAAGCTGCGACATGAAATGGACTCATTTGTAGTTGCCCTTGACCATAGCCTGAGTCTGCTAAAAGCTGTTCATTTGATAATCCGTCAGTTGAAATCGTTGACTTATTGATCGGAAATGCAAAGTCAATCTCTTCCTCGTAGCCAAATTTCTTCAGGCCATTTGTTAATTTATCTGCACCAATATCTAATGCAAGCTGAGCAAAGTAAATATTGTCCGAATAAATTAATGCATTTGCCAGATTCACATTTTCAACTTTACTTGATACACGAGTAATATAATAATTCCCCCAACTCTCATCCTTTCTCCACGTTGTACCTTTAATTTGCTTTGTATCATTAATAGTGATTGAGCCCGCATCTAACCCAATTGCTGCAGTTAAAGGCTTTATCGATGAACCAGGAGAATATGTTTTATTAAATCTCGCCATTAAAGGTTTCTTTGGATCATTTGCTAATGCATTGTATTTTTCATTCGAAATACCGTTTATAAAATCATTTGGATTATATGAAGGGCTACTTACCATTGCTAGCGTTTCCCCTGTAATTGGATGGAGCGCAACCGCTGTTCCTGCATCACCATTCAGCTGCTCGTAAAGTGCCTGTTGCATATAACTATTAATTGTAATATGAATATCCTCTCCATTTACAGGATTTTTCTGTGCAATTATCTCGTCTGTACCTTCAATGTAAATTGTAACGCCATTCTCTCCTCTTAAACGGTCTTCGTAAACTTGTTCAAGTCCTGCTTTCCCTACCATCGAGTTACTACTATATCCTTTATCCTTTAATTCCTCAAGCTGTTCAGCAGTTATACTCCCAATATAACCGGTAAGGTGTGCCGCACTTTCACCTAATGGGTATACTCTTGAGCCAACATTCTGCTTTTGTACAGATGGAATAGCCATTAATTGTTCGAATAATTCTGTATTCATAGGGTCGATTTTTTTAATTGGAACAAATAATTCTGGTTTTACCCATGGTTCATTTAGCTTTTCCTCGATTTCTTCAACACTTAGTTCAAGTAGCTTAGCAATCTTATCTAATGTTTCTTGACGTGCTTCCGGAAGTTCTCCCGGAACAATTCCGACCTGGTAGGCTGTGCCATTAATGGCAAGCCCTTTATCATTTTGATCAAAAATTTGCCCTCTAACTGCAGGAATCGTAGAAACCTTTACCTCTTGATCTTCCTTCAATTGAGGAAAAATCATCGAGGGCGTCCAAGAAATATACCAATTTTCATCCTTATCTCTTTTCTCTTTCACGATTTCCGTCTCTTCTTCAAAATTTACTTTTCCAGCAACAGTATCCATTGCCAAAGAAAATGAATAGGTTACCTTTTCCTGTTCATCTTTTTCTTCCTTTTCTGTCGGTTCTTTAAAAGTAACTTTCAAATTTTTAGCAGATATTCCATCGTAAATTGCCTCATAGCGTTTAACGAACTCATCTTTTGTAATTGTTTCTTTTGCACTAGTTGATAACATATCATACATCGAAGTAAATTTTTTCTCATTCCATAGCTTTATGTATTGATCAAAACGCTCGGAAGCAGTAGGTTTATTTGAACATGCACAAAGAACAATAAGGAATAAAAGAATAAAACCCGTAAATATTTTTTTCATACTTTTTTCTCCCCCTTTCACATTCATACCACTTGAAAGTATAACATAATAGTCCTATTTAATATTAACTTATTTACCTATTTCTGTCATAAAAAAGGATTGATGACCTAATTTTCAAAAGTCTATCAACCCTTTTAAAACGTTTTATCCGATACTTACACGTTCTTTCGGATAATGATAATTATCCTTCTTTTCCTTCGTTCCAATCAAAAAGAGAAAGGTAATAATCCCGATTCTTCCAATAAACATAAGGATCATAATAACAATTTTCCCTATAGTACTTAATTCCTGAGTAATCCCCATCGATAATCCAGTTGTTCCAAAAGCAGAGCAAACCTCAAATAGTATTTCAGTAAATGTAAATGGTTCTGTTATTGTTAAAATAAAAACGGCAAAAAAACATATAATAAAGGCCATCATTGTAACAACAACAGACTTCATTAAATCTTCCTCATGCAATTCTCTCTTAAAAATTTTAATTGATTTGTTTCCTCTCGCAAAATGAAAGAGGAATAATAAATTTAAGGCAAATGTAGTTGTTCGTATTCCACCACCAACTGAACTTGGAGATGCACCGATAAACATAAGCGCACATAAAACAAGTAAGGTTGTTTCCGTAAAGGCACTTATATCAAGTGTTGCCATCCCGCCACTTCTAGTTGCAGTTGATTGGAATAACGAATAAAAAAAGACTTCATGCCAATCCATTCCCTTAAAAAAATACCGATACTCCAAACTTGCGATAAGGATCGTTCCACCGATGACTAATAAAAAGAAGGTTATCGTCGTTATTTTTGTAAATAATGTAAACCGAAATTTCTTTCGCTTATTAAATAAAAAATCCTTTACTTCTATCAAAACCGGAAAGCCAATCGCACCTAATATAATTAGAAGCATCACAATAAATTGAACAAAATAATCATGTGCAAAAGGAATTAATGACTGTCCAGTGATATCAAAGCCTCCATTTGTCGTAGCACTTACCGATGTAAAAAAGCCATGTAAAAAAGCTTCCTGCCAAGTGTCATAATAACTTAGAAAATATACACTAAGAATTAAGCCTCCTAAAAATTCAATAATGAGAATGAGAATAATGATTTGTTTAATCAAATTAACGATTCCCGATAAATTCGTTTGGTTTTGGTCAGTCATAATCAGTTGTCGCTCTTTTAAGCCGATTTTCTTCCCCATAATTAACCATACGAAAGTTCCAAGACTCATAATCCCTATTCCACCAAATTGAAGAACAAATGCTAATATAAAGATTCCAGGTGTACTAAATGTTTCAGCAGTCGAAATAGACGTAAGCCCTGTTACACTAACAGCACTAACAGCTGTAAACAATCCGTCGATAAATGACCATTCAACCCCAGGCTTATGGGCAACTGGCAAGCTTAATAATATGACCGAAACCGTAACCGCTAAAAAATAATAGGATACGATTAATTGCACTGGTGTTAATGCTTGCAAACGTAACTTCCATTTATACATTTTCTAATTCATTCCAATCGTAAATTACTCATCTTCCTAAAGTGTCTATCTTATCATATTTTTGCAAACATTTTTTTCAAAATTCATTAATTATCTTAATGTAATTTGGCAAATTTATCTTAAAAAATATGAAGAATAATAACATTCATGCTTTATCTTAATGAAAAAGTCGAAAAAGGGAAAGGGCTTTTGCTAAAGTAATTGAAAATACTTGATAAAAGTGCAAATTAAAATAATCGTATACAAAAAAAGACTAAAACAAATGTATCATCACATTGTTTTAGTCATCCCAGTTTATTTTGCTTGTAAACGGCTAATTCTATCGTCTAAGTCTGGATGTGTTGAAAATATGGACATTCCCTTTTTACTATTAATTTTCAACGTTGATAATGATGCTTGCTCATCTCTTACACGATTTGTATATCGTTTTAATGATTCAAGTGCATGGATCATCTTATCCTTACCAGCTAGATCCGCTCCGCCTCTATCAGCATGGTACTCACGATATCTAGAAAAGGCAAATACGACTAGACTTCCTAAAATCGAAAAGATAAGTTGGAAAATAATCACTGCAACAAAGTGAACGATAGGTGCCAAATCTTCTCTAACAAATCTGGATGCTATCCAAGCTACGATACGAGCAAAGAATACGACAAATGTGTTTACAATCCCTTGTAATAATGTCATCGTCACCATGTCTCCATTTGCGATATGGGCAACCTCATGTGCTAACACACCTTCAATGGCATCATCGTCCATTTCATGAAGTAATCCAGTTGATACTGCAACGAGAGAACGGCGTTTAGACGGACCTGTTGCAAATGCATTGACTTCAGGAGACTGATATATCCCAACCTGTGGCATGACAGTTAGTCCTGCAGCCCTTGATAACCGATGAACACGTTCAACAAGCTCACGTTCCATAGCTGAAAGAGAGTCTTTTGGATTTAAAACTTGAACTCCCATCATCATTTTTGCCATCCAGCGAGACATCGCAAGTGAAACAAACGAACCTGTAAAACCGACAACAGCACTAAAAATGAGGAGATTCACTAAATTCAGGCTACCATCAAGTGATTGATAAGGTGAAACATTCAGTAACGAGAGTACAATCCCAATCGTCGTAATTACTAAGATATTAGATAGCAGGAAGAGTAAAATACGTTTTGCCATTTTGACCTCCAATTATTTTTCAAGTTCAAACGAACTTATATTATAATAAAATTATATGAATCCTTTCATATGATTGCAAGCAATTGATTTTAAAGTTTGTAATTCAATAAGCATTTTCATAATAGAATGTTCACGACAAAGTAGTCTATAATAAAAAGTCACAGCAACTTTTTTTAAATGATGACAGCATTCTTCCTTTTATAGTAGATTTTTATTTAGATAAATGAACTGAGGTGTTTTTTCATGTCATTGCAATTAACACGTAAACAAATGACTACACTATTATATGCACTTAAAGGCGAGTCAAATCACCAGCCTTCATATATAATTGAAAAAGTAATAGGAGAAAATCCCCAACACGCTATAATTATCCCGCCCTTCCTTACTAGGTCAAAGCGAAGAACAGGGCATGAAATTGGGCTTTCATCTAATGATATTGTTGCACTAGCAAATTTATGTGAACTAACATCACTCAAATCTACTTCGATACAAAATTGGATTAAACGTGATGTCAAAGAGCTAATCGGTCCTCCTGAACTAGGGAAAAAATATTCTATTGAACAAACAGCGATGCTCTTAATTGTCAAGGATTTAAAAAATGTCTTTGATTTTGAACGAATTCGAAAATTATTAACTGTCGTTTTTAATACTCTATCAGATAGAAGTGATGATTTAATTAACCCAATCGCTTTTTATGAAATGTATGCAGATGTGATTGATTCATTTCATACAATACCAACTATTCCGGACCAATCTTTAGAACTTACGATTACAAATCAAGTAGATTCCTACTCAACCCAGTTTTCTAATCTTACAGGGGAGCAATGGAAACCGATTCGTCATGTGTTAGTGATAACCGTTTTCGCGGTTTTAGCGTCACATTTTCAATCTAGAGCATATTCATTTGCTGACCTTCACTTTAACTAATTCTTAAAAGTGGGAAATGAAGAAAACTTTCATCTATTATCAAATGCAAAGGCAATAAGGAGTTATTAAGATTTTCAACTATCCCATCATATTATTGTACTTTTAAGTTCCTATTACAGTGTAGAATGCTTTGTTTGATAAATGATGTTTAACATATACATCGACGATACGACTTTATATCCATTTTAGAAGAGAAGAACTATTTACATACGAAATGAAGAAGCTTGTTCCATCGTTTCCCTTTCTGTTTTTATGAAAGGTCTAATCTTTACCAGTATAGAAAATACCGTCATATGAAACCTTAATAGTAAGGCTGAACACAGATTATCAGCTTTACTAAATCGCTCTGTTAAGCTTGACTGATAATTCGTTTCTGCAAACGTCATTGTCAATATCGAGCTCTAACATTGCAAAAATAAAGGGGTGTTTTCAATGGCAAGAAGTAGTAATAAATTGCTTGTTCCAGGAATCGAAGAAGCTCTGGATCAAATTAAATATGAAATAGCAGCAGAATTCGGTGTGAAATTAGGCTCTGATACTGTATCAAGAGCAAACGGCTCTGTTGGTGGAGAAATTACTAAACGTCTTGTAAAGCAAGCACAGTCACAATTGAATGGCCAACAAAGTGAATAATTGGCATTATAAAAAAAGCTGACAAATTAGTCAGCTTTTTTCATGTTTTTGTTCTTTTATTTTGTTATTCTCACTTTTTTTATTTTCTTTCCATTGCTGTTTCTCTTGTTGCTTTTCCTTTTTGCTGTCTTCTCTTATCGATTTTTGTTGTTCTTTATTTTGCTTTTTTTCTTCCTTCCAGTTGTCTTGTTTTTGTTGTGGTTTTGCTTGTGGTTGTTGTTTTGGTTGGACCTTATCTTTATTGGAAGAATTAGAATTATTTTCTTTCAACTTTTTTTTTGCTTCATTTAATTTTTCTTTTGTTTCGTTTTGTAATTTATCATTTTTCACTTCATTTAAATCTTTTTTTGTTTCATTTTCCAATTGATTTTTAACCGTTTGATTACTTTGAATCACGTTTTCATTCGTTTCAACATTCGGTGTCACAGTTGTAGGCATTTGCTCTTTTGAAGTTTCTTTTTTCTCAATTGATTCAGCTTCGTCGTTCGTTGTGGTTTCCGCCTGATTATCTTCAGTTTTTGGCTCAAGCTTCTCCTTCTCTTTTAGCTGCACATATTTCCCCATAGAAATTCCCTGTTGCTGAGCTTTTTCCCTTGTTTCTCTATCTGTTTCAATTGTTTCAACATTCATTTCCTTTTCTTCATAAGAGCTTTGTATCTCTTCAATATTTTCCTCAAGCTTAGAATGTAGCTCCGTATCGTTTTCATTAATAACAGTTGTTATCAAGATTTCTTTCCCTGGATAAACATAGCCATCTAGCTTCGATTGAGTTAATATCGCATCCACGATTTCATCAAATTGCTTTTCCTTCCACTCAGGAAGCTTTTTCATTAATTGCTCGGCATCCTCATTTAACGGATCAAGAGAAATAACTCTAAGCTTATCATCGATACTTACCTCAAAGCTTGGGTTAATATCAATGGACATATAGGCATATACCTTATCATTTTGAATAAACGGTATAGATGTAAAAATGATAACCATAATTGCAATTAAAGATAATGTACCTATTTTAGCTCTTTTGGAATCGAAATAGCTCATGATATTCCGCTTTTTCGATTTTATATAATTTGCTCTTGTAACCGCTTGTTCGCTCTCATCTAGAGCGGGAAAAAAAGCTATTTCTTCCCCTAACTCATATTGACCGTTTTTATTAACAGTATTTACAAATTGCCCATCTGGGGTGAGCAGTGTTACAAAGTCATCATTTAATTCTACGACGACCCCTTTTTTCATGGATGGAGCACCCCTTTTAAATAATCTTTTAAATAGACGAAATCCCCTGATAGAATGATGGCCATAGCTATGATGTATTTTCTATTTCTTTCAATGGTCTTTCTACTAACTGAAACCTTCGCTTCTAATTGCTTTACAGGTAATTGCTTTTTGTTAAATAAATAATTCCTTAACTCTTCATCTTCCATTAATTGAACAGCAACCTGAATAGCATTTTGACGTGCATCATAGTGCTTTGGTGATTGCTCGACAATATCTTTAACCGTTAAATTAAATTCACTTAAGCAATGTTGTAAATAGGTAATTTCTTCTCGCCTATGCTCCTGCTCCAGTTGTTTTTGAAAATCTTCTAATGACAAATCAGATTCTATTTTACTTTGTGAATAATCTCCTTCTTCATGCTCTTGTAGCTCAAAGTGGATTGTTGTCGGAGTACGTGCCTCTTTACGAATATAATCAATGACCTTACGTTTAATCACCAATTCAGCAAAGGCAAACAACGAACTCCCTTTATCAATAGAATATTTATCAATTGCATCATTAAATGCAATAAGTCCAATACTAAACTCATCGTCATTTTCACGAATATATCGTTTACAGACAGATGATACTGTTTTCGCAACAAATGGTTTATATTGTTCAATAATTTGATTTCGTAATTCATGATCCCCTTTTTGAATAAGAAATACTTTCTCTTCAAGGGATTGCTTTTTCTTACCTAGTCTAAACAAAAGGCTAAGCATCACTAGGTTCACCTCTGTTTCCCCATATTACCTAGTATATAATAACTAAATTATATATGGAGCGCAAAGGAAGAAATATGAAGCAATCTTTCTATTATTCGACGAAAAAACGACAAATATTACAAAAACACAGACTAAAGACCTACTTTGATGAAAGTGAATTTTGACGGATCCTATCTAATTTTTCCGTTTACAACCTATCCTAATAATTATTATAAATCCTATCCCTCCTTCAATTCCATGGAAAGAGTTTTTTATTCTTTACTAAAGGTTTCGACCGCATTTCATTTCTTTAGGGCGTTGCTAAAAAAATAAATAAAAAACTCGAAGATAATGAAATAGACCTATTATTTGTTACATATTTGACACGAAACTTCGCAAATTTACGATTATACATAAAAAAGAGGGACTGCCCCCATCACCTATAATGGGTCAGTCCCTGCTTCATCTTTATTTATTTTATTGGTTTTCAGCCTTCTTTAACACCGGTTTTTCTTCTTCTAATTCTGTTTCATTTTTAGTAAGGAACCAGCCTCCAACTGCAATTAAAGCTAATACTATCCAGAAAATAAGCTTCCAAGTAGCTGATTCGATAAAATGCTTTGAAACTAAGTCAATATCTGGATGTGCTAACGTATATAGCGCTAATTTTACTCCAACCCAGCCAACGATCATAAAAGCAGCAGTTTCAAGACTTGGCTTTTTCTTAAGTAGTTTTACGAAATAAGTTGCTGCAAATCTCATAATAATAACTCCGATAATACCACCAGCTAAAATGACTAGGAACTGCCCGCCATCTAAACCACCTATAACCGGAAGATTTGTTGCAGGTAATGTAACAGCTAACGCAACTGCAGCTAATATCGAATCAACTGCAAATGCAAGGTCAGCAAGCTCCACTTTTATAACAGTCCCCCAAAATCCTGACTGCTTTTTCACTTTCTCTTTATGCTCCGACTTTTTAAACAGGTATTTTTTTAATAAATGATTGATTGAGATATAAAGCAGATAGATGGCACCAATTGCTTGAAGCTGCCATACATTTACTAAAAATGAGATAATAAATAATGCCCCAAATCGTAAAATAACGGCTCCAGCCAATCCATAAAATAACGCTTTTTTCCTTTGTTCTTCAGGTAAATGCTTCACCATAACTGCCATAACAAGTGCGTTATCAGCAGCTAAAATCCCCTCAAGTCCGACGAGAACAAGTAATACCCATCCATACTCTAGCAATAATGTAAGATCCATTTTTTCTCCTCCTATGCTTATGATTAGTGTTTTCCTCTCTAATCCATTGACAGCAATAGGAAATAAAAAAGACCCTTGCCATCAATGGCAAAGGTCTTGCTAAGCATGGTTTAAAATTCCGTTCATGCCAACAAAGCCGATGGATACGATCCATGAAATGACGACTTTGTTTACAGGTTACCCTGAACGCTACTCCCCTTTGAAAAGAAGAATATGAAGTTAACTTAATAATAAGTTGTATGTATGTAAAATGTCAATAGGTTATTTTACAGATGCTTTGTTACCTCTAAATTTTATAATTAGCTTATACAATACAAATAAAACTAAAACTCCTATACCGATAGGAAGAATATACGTATTAGCTAATTCACCGACATCCTTCCATCTGTCCCCTAGCTTAAACCCGAGAAATACATAAATAAACGTTATCGGAAGCATTGCAAGAAATGTATATATTGAAAAAATCCATACATTCATTTTTGCCATTCCACATGGAATAGAAATAAGTGTGCGAACACCCGGTAGAAACCTTGCTGTAAATGCAACCATTCCTCCGTTTTTTTCAAAAAACTCATCCGCTTTTGATAGCTTTTCTTCATTAATAAAAAAGTACTTTCCATACTTGAGAATAAATGGTCGTCCCCCAAAACGGCCTAAAGCATACAGGGTTAAAGGACCAAATGTCCCGCCAATTGTACCTGCTAAAACCGTTCCAAAAAGCGTCATATCACCTTGATATACCCAATAGCCAGCTAAAGGTAAAACAATTTCCGCTGGAACAAATTCTATCGTTAATGCGAGCATGATCCCTATATAGGATAGCTCTTTAAAATTTTCCACTATCGTTAATATTAACTCATCCAAAAACAATCACCTAATTCACGCAAAATAGTTCTACAAGTAAATATATTACACATATTCATGTATACAGACAACCATTGATTTAATTGCCCTAATCACTTGAGAATATTCTAGAATGAACAAAAAACGCCAAATCGTAGATGAAACATCCAAAATTTGCAGCCATTTATATACAGTTAATACGATTTAAAGGGCTGCTAAACTTATCAAAGTTGTAATCGTGATAGACACCCTACGTATGGGTGAACCAGTTATTTTATTTGCGATTAAAATACTGAAGGGGGAATTTATATGGATTGGCTCGAAGCTTTAATTTTAGGTATTATACAAGGATTAACAGAATTTATTCCGATTAGCAGCACAGGTCACCTTTATCTTGGACGTACACTTTTTGGCTTAAATGAAGCTGGTCTATACCTTGATACGATGCTTCATATTGGGACACTTATCGCACTTGTTGTATTTTATAAGGACATGTTATTAAGCATGATTAAAGAGCCATTTAGCCGCTTAACCGCTTTACTTGTCGTTGGCACTATACCAGCTGTCATTGCCGGTGTTTTATTCAGTGATTTTTTTGAGGAAATTTCTGAAACAGGTGTTACGATTGGATGGGAATTCCTCATTACAGGATTATTTTTATGGTTTGCCGATTCTATTAAGAATGGCGCTAAAAAAGTAGAAAATCTTTCTCTTTATGATTCATTTTTTATCGGGAGCTTTCAAGCATTCGCTATTTTCCCTGCTATTTCAAGGTCAGGCATGACAATTGTAGGTGCTTTAATTCGAAAAATGGACAAAGAGGCAGCAGCATACTTTTCCTTCTTACTTTCAATCCCTGCTATATGCGGAGGCGTCATTTTCCAGTTGAAAGATGTATTGACAGGAGATGTCCCACAAATAAGCTTCGTCTCCATGCTAATAGCAACATTAGCCTCTGCCTTTTTTGGCTATATTGCAGTTCGCTTTATGATTTCCTTCGTAAAAAAACAATCGTTAAAACTTTTTGCCGTATATGTCTGGATCCTTGGCATCCTTATCATCTTTCTACAGCAGCTATCCATTATTTAAAAATGGTACGTTTTTCATTACATGAGATTGAAGTTCGAAACAGAACCTATGGATAAGACTATGAATGAAGGCAGGGAATTTTATGCATACAATGTGGAAAGGCTCGATTAGTTTCGGACTTGTGAATATTCCTATTAAGCTTTATGCAGCAACAGAGGATAAAGATATAAAGCTTCGAACCCTTCATAAAAAATGCCATACTCCCATTCAATATGAAAAAAAATGCCCCAACTGTGATGAAGAAGTAAAAAATGATGAAATCGTCAAGGGCTATGAATATGTAAAAGGGAAATATGTAGTATTAACTGATGAAGAGCTTCAGGAGCTAAAGGAGGAGCATGAGGATAAAACTGTTGAAATCATTGATTTTGTAAAAATGGAAGATATCGATCCAATTTATTTTAGCCGTTCGTATTTTATTGGACCTGGCGAAAATGGCGGGAAGGCATATGGCTTGCTTCGTGAAGCATTAAAACAATCGGGAAAAATTGGTGTAGCGGAAATTACAATTCGCTCTAAGCAGCAGCTTGCCATGGTACGCGTTTATCAAAACTGCATCGTCATGGAAACAGTCCATTATCCAGATGAAGTCAGAAATGTTAAAGAGGTCCCAAGCGTTCCTGAACAGGTCGAAGTTGGTGCAAAGGAATTAGAAACAGCCATTATGTTAATTGACCAACTGACAACGACATTTGATCCTGAAAAATACAAGGACGACTATCGCCTTGCCCTTCAAGATTTAATTGAACGAAAAGTCAATCAGGATGAAGGAAAAACACCAACAGAAGCGGCGCCAAGACAAAATGTCGTCGATTTAATGAGCGCACTCCAAGCAAGTATCGAGAAAACAAAAAAACCAGCCACTAAAACAAAAGGAAAGCCAGCTAAACCTAAAACAGCAGTCGGCGAAACAACTTCAACACCCCCGAACCCAGCCGCCCCTCCTGCTACAGCTAAAAAAACAAAAACCGTTCGTAAAAAGGCGTAAATAAATGGGGTCAGTCCCCATGGGGACTGACCCCATTTAAAAAGCTTGAGCAAGCGAAAGCTAGCTCAAGCTTTATTTGATTATTATTTATTTTTCAACCTTCACTCTTCTTCTTTGTATAAAAACTAATATCCCACCTGTAATGAAAACAACCACACCAACCAAAATCCAATTGTAATTAGTCGTCGCAGTTGAAGGAAGCTCCTCACCTGATTTCGCAACAGGTCCAGCTACTGGTCTATCCTTAACGTCTGGCCCCGGTCCTTTGTTGGGGTCTGACCCCTCTCCTTTATCTGCGTCTGGCTCTGTTCCTTTATCTGGGTCTGACCCCTCCCCTTTATCTGCGTCTGGCCCTGTTCCTTTATCTGGGTCTAACCCCTCCCCTTTATCTGCGTCTGGCCCCTCTCCTTTATCTGGGTCTGGCCCCGGATCTGGATTAGGTGTTGTTTCGTTGACGAGGATGACCGTGCCACCGTTGTTATTTGATGGAATGGTGATTGTGACTTCATTGTTTTTGTTAACTGTATATTTTTTATTGTTATATAGGTCTGTAAGCTTTGTATTTACTGGAAAATCCACAGAGATTGTTGCTTGTTTATCAGCTTTTGTTGTATTTAATCCGACTAGGACTTGCTCATCGTTGTATTCTCTTGAAAAGACAAGGTAGTCTTCTTCATTACCTCCAGCAACCTTTTCGCGATTACCTTTAGAAAATACTTTTGAATAATCAGCACGAATGTTCAGTAATGTCGCATAATGGTCGTGAAGATCCACTGCCTTTTCGTCTTTCGTTTCAAGAAGCTCCCATGGCATATCTTCGCGGTTTTGGCCAAACTTTAATACTGTTTCGCCTTCCTTCTCCCAATCTGCCTTACCAGAGTTCCCTAATTCCTCACCATAATAAATAACTGGCTGCCCTTTAGCTGTAATTTGTAGCGCTGATGCTAGTTTTAATTTTCCAACATCTCCATTTACATACTCTGTTAAAAAACCATTTTGGTCATGACTACTTAAAAATTGTCCCATAGTAGCAGAATTACTTAAAAATTCATTTCGTTTCTGTAAATATTCCTCAACTTGGTCAATGTCACCGTTAACAAATGCTTTTGCTTTTTCTTTAAACTCAAAGTCTAACAGCGAATCCATTTGACCTGTCCCTAAATAGCCGCCATCATTCGTAATACCTGCTCCCCAATATTCACCAATCATTTTAAAATTCGGGTTCATTTTTGTTACTTCATTTTTTAACGCTTGCCATGTAGCTGGCTCAACATGCTTCACTGTATCAATTCGGAAAAAGTCAATCGTGTCTCCTCGGTCAGTTTTAGCCTTTTCTAGCCATGCCGTTTGCCAAGCAATGATTTTTTGCCTTACCTCTGGATCTTCTGTTTTAAAATCAGGAAGATTATCTAATTCTCCACGAACCGTTGGATCTTCATCAACCGTTCTAAACATCCCATTCAAGCTAGCGATTTCTTCTTCAGTTGGCAGGTTATTAGCATCTGCTTTCCAAGCTTCGTTAAACTCACCGTCCATACCATATCCAGCATGATTGACAACAACATCGAGCATAATCTTAATACCGCGATCATGTGCTTTTTCAATCAATTGTTGGAATGTTTCAATATCACCTAAATGCTCATCTAATTTGGTAAAGTCTTTTGCCCAATAGCCATGATAGCCATATTGCTTTGCTGCAAGACCATCTGCTGTGTTAAAATCTAATCCCTTATTAAAATCAATATTGTCAACAACAGGTGTAATCCAAATTGTATTAATTCCAAGGTCATCTAAATAGTCAAGCTTATCGATAATTCCTTGGAAATCACCTCCATGATATGCTTCAGCATGTGATGGATCATATTCCGCCCCGCCATTATTCGTTGGATCTCCATCTTTGAAACGGTCGGTTAGCATAAAGTAAATTCTTGCTTCATCCCAATCAAAGGCTAACTCATCACCAACTGCCTGTTTCGCTTTAACTGTTAGCTTTACTGTTTTCGTATGTGAATTTCCGAACTCGTCAATGATTGTTATCTTAAGCTCCTTCTCACCGGCTGTTACAGACTCATTGGCTCCAATCGAAATAGCCCCAACAGTTGGGTCAATATTCACTTTCTCTTTTCCACCGAGTGAAGCTAAGTTCACAAACATTTCTCTAATTCCAACTTGTTCTTTAGATGATGCTTTAACATTTAATACTGTATTTTCATCAAAGTTTATTTCGTTCATACTAAGATTTGCTTCAATTGTTACATCTGGTCGATTATACGTAATCACTGATTTTCCTTCTTTTGTATTTCTCGGGTCTGTTACTTCCGTTGTTTTGCCATCTTTTGTGACAAGGAATGAATATTCATGTGTCCCTTCAGTCAATCCCTCAAGCTTGTATGAAAAATACTCATTTTCCTTGCTATATTCCATAGGATATTCTATACCAGCAATTTTCACTTTCACTTCTTCAATGTCATCCATTTTGTCTTCTTGGAATAATTCATCATCACGATAATAGAACGTTACATCACCGTCTTGGAGGACAGGACCATTAACTGATGGTATCACGGTTTGACCTGGAACTCCTGCCACAACCGTTACCTTTGTCATTAAATCATCTCGATTTATGACAACTTGATGATCATCACTGTCTGGCGAAACTTTAGCTGTATTCCAATCAGTTCCTTTACGGATTAAAAAGCCAATTGATTCTGTTTCAGGAGCAATTTCTACATTTGCAATCGCTGTATCACCCTCAATTGTTGTAAAATCTATCTGGTCATTTTTCACTCCAGTGTTCCAAACCCATACATTCCACGCACCAAAATCCCCAGTAAAATCACCATCAGGTCTTACATATTTAATCCGGACATATCGTTTTACATTTTTCTTAATCGTCATTTCAAAAGAAGCAGAAGCATCGCCTGATCTTGCAGTAATTGTAACAGTTCCAGGCTTCAAGCCCGTTACTTTACCAGTTCCATCAACAGCCGCAACAGATTCATCAGATGACGTCCATGTCACTTTCTGCCCAAACATATTTTGGTCATATTGATCTTTAATTGATGCTGTTAACTGTGTCTCATAGGAAGCAAATACGGAATCATTTCCTGATATTTGAATCTTATTTGGAACTAATTTATCAACAGTTACTTTAATTTCTGCTATTGCATTGCCCGCCTTCACTGTTATTGTTGCCTCCCCTTTTGCAACAGCAACTACCTTTCCATTCGTAATCTTTGCAACTTTTTCATCCGATGATTGCCAGTTAATTTCTTCCCCTAGCATCACACGACCCTTTTGATCCTTAACATATGCAGATAAACGTTTTGAATCCTCTGGGTTCAAGGCAAGAGTATCAGGATTTACTTCAATGCTTGTCGGCTTTGGCGTATATTCAGCCTCCTGCTGATCGTATAACACCATCATCGAAAGACCTTCAACAGTTACTTTAGCTCCATTTACAACTCGGATTGTTTCAGTTCCTGCTGCAGTATGATCGACAACAACATTCCAATTTCCATTGTGCGGTAAAGATATATCTTTTGCCTCTTTGTTTGCATTATAAATAACAACAATATTTTTCCACTTATCATGATTAGCATAATCTGCTAATTGATAGGCAACAATGTTATCATTTTGTTTAAAAACGTTAAGATGTTTTTCTATCTCCTCTTTCTCATCCATTTTAAAGGCTGAATGAGATTTTCTTAATTCAATTAAACCTTTGTAATACTGAAAAACAGGTTGATATTCATCCTTTAGTTCCCAGCGAATTTGGTTAATACTATCGGGGCTCTTATAGCTATTGTGTTCACCATATTTACTTCTAAGCATTTCCTCTCCTGCATGTAAAAACGGAACACCTTGAGCTGTTAAGACGATACCATTAGCTAGTAAACTACGTTTTACCCATTCATTGTCTAAAACATTATCCTCTGTTATGACAGCATGTGGATCATACGATGGATCATCATGCTGACTGTCTTTTCCTGCAACTCTCATTAGCTTATCCCATAGATTTAAATTATCATGTGCTGTGACGTAATTAATAGATTCAGAGGAACGATTTGTAAAATCATTTGTTGCTCCTTCTATCCCTTTTACAAGATCAGCCTCTTTACCAGATGCGCCTGTCGCAAAGCCTGTGCCTGCACCATCACTGTCACCTTTAATTGCTCCACGGATATTATCATTAAAAACTGCATATCCTTGGTCTTTTTGCGAGCCTTTCACATTTTGTAATGCAGCTGGTAGACTTGAGGAACCGCCTGTCCATGGTTCCCCGTAAATCAACATATTCGGGTCAACCTGCTCTTTTAATTCCGTTGTGATTTCTTTCATTGTCTGTTTATCAATCAAACCCATTAAATCAAAGCGAAATCCATCAATCCCATATTCATTTGCCCAATAGTGGACAGAATCTTTAATAAATTTTCTTACCATTGGTCGTTCTGACGCAACTTCATTTCCGGTACCAGACCCATTTGTAATCTTTCCATAATCATCAGTACGGTAGTAATAACCTGGGACAATTAAATCGAATGGAGAACCACCTTCTAATTGTGTTGCTTCATTCATGTATGTATGGTTGTAGACAACATCCATCACGACACGAATCCCATGGTTATGAAGAGCTTGGACCATTTGCTTGTATTCTTTTATTCTACTAACTGGATCTTGTGGCTTTGTAGAATAAGAGCCTTCTGGAACATTAAAATGAACCGGATCATACCCCCAATTAAATTTAGCCTCTAAAGAATTTGGATCATCGACAGTCAATTCATTAACTGAACCAAAATCATAAGTTGGGAGTAAATGCACATAGTTAACTCCTAATTCCTTTAACGAATCAATCCCTGTTTTTACACCATTTGGACCTGTTGTACCTGTCTCAGTAAATGCCAAATATTTCCCTTTCTGTTTTATTCCTGAATTGGCATCAATCGAAAAATCTCTAACATGCAATTCATAAATGATTGCATCATTTTCTGAGACAACAGCAGGTTTATTAAACGGATCAAAGCCTTCAGGATTCGTGCTCGCTAAATCAACAACAACAGATCTTTGACCGTTCGCAGATGTTGAACGCGCATAAGGATCTACCGCATAGTTGACTGTTCCATCTGCAAACTCAACTTTATACATATAATATTTATTTTTTAAATTCTCATTTACTTCAATTGACCATACACCATTTGGAGCTCTATCCATCTCCGTTTCTTGTCCATTTGTATGATCTGTTACGAAAGCGCCTTCATAACTTCCTGCATTATCATAAACTGCTAGACTGACTTTC
This sequence comes from Metabacillus sp. 22489, assembly GCF_052044855.1. Lineage (NCBI taxonomy): Bacteria > Bacillati > Bacillota > Bacilli > Caryophanales > Bacillaceae > Metabacillus > Metabacillus sp. 22489. The sequence goes on along the minus strand of NZ_JBQENT010000015.1, from coordinate 67,816 downwards.
GAAGCTGTTGGAGCCCAAAGTTTAAACGTAGTTTTCGTCGGGGTATACGTATACCCTAAATCATCTCCATCATAATAAAACTGCTCATGATTTAATATATTTCGCATAATAACCTTTGTTCCTAAAGAGTCCCCTATACTCACCTCATAGATTTTTTGTACATCTATGTCTTCTTCTTTATCTACTATTAACTTTACCTTATGTTCATCAATTGTTTGAACTGTTGTTTTTATCGTCTTATTAGCCTCTTTATCTACTAAAGTGAAATGTTGATTTTCAAAAGGTTTATTTGTTGTAACAAGAATTTCATTTTTTGCATCCATTAATGCTGATTGAACTGTAATTGGTTGTGGGGAATCAATTGTAAATACTGAATTTCCGTTATTTTCTTTATCGTTTAACGGATCAGTCGTCGACTTATCCCAGCTACGGTTGTTAAGAAGAAATTTGTATTCATATGTGCCGGGTTTTAAGTCGGATAGCGTAGTCGAAAAAACTCCATTCTTTTCTGTCATTTCTACAGCAGAAGCTACATCCCAATTATTGAAACTACCAACGAGATAAACTGCTGTTTCACTTGACTTTTTATAATGAAATGTAATTGTCCCGTCCTCATGAATAACAGGGCTCGTTAATTTCTCAATCGTAAAAACAGAGTTCCCATCCTTCGTATTTGGATTCAGTGGGTCTGTTGTCGATTCATTCCAATTTCGATTGTTTTGGATAAATTTATACTGATATTCTCCTGCCTCCAATTCAGGTAGCGTAATGGAAAATACCCCATCTTTTTCAGTCATTTCATATGCTTTCGATAAATCCCAATCTACGAAACTTCCAATTAAATAAAGATTACTTTCACCATTACTAGCATAATTGAAGGTAACACTGCCATCTCCGTTAATAACTGGACTATGAATCTCAATTAATTCGTTTCCTATAGAAACAAGTGAATTGCCATTTCTACTATTTGGATTAGAAGGGTCTGTTAGCCATTTGCCGTCAACTATAAACTTGTATTCATAGGTTCCAGTAGGTAATTCCTTTATTATTTCCCAGATTCCTTCTTCCTTTTCCGTTAAAGCTAATGCTCCTGCCTCCCAATCTGTAAAACTCCCAGCAACTTTTACAGATGTTGCTTCCCCTTCATAACGAAACGTTACATGCCCATCACGAACCTCTGGACTTTTTACTTCAGCGTTAACAATTGAAAAAGGATATGCGCCTGTAAATACTTGAAGAAGCAATGTAATGACCATTAGAAACGATAACACCTTTAACACTTTTTTACTCAAAAATCTCCCTCCTTTGACATAATTAAATTTAGGAAAACGTTTGCACAAAAATAGTATAAAAGAGAATAGCCAACTTGAGATATCTCTAATTTTAAATAGTGAAAGCGTTTTCCTTATTCATAATTAGAATATCATCATCATATTTAATAAGCAATAGTTAACCCATTTCAAATTTAGGAAGATTATTAGCTTTTAAACACATTCTCCATACATCCCTTTACTTTGACATACAAACCATTCATATGTTAGAATCCTCCATATTTATAGAGTGAACCCGAGTATATAGCAATATAGAATAGGAGAGATACGATGAAGACATATTCTATTAGTGAAGCAGCAACCGAATTACATGTCACAGCATATACATTGCGTTACTATGATAAGGAAGGGCTATTACCTTTTGTTGAACGTACACCAAGTGGCCAACGTTTTTTTAAAGAATCCGATATTGCCGCTTTAAAGGTCATTGAATGTTTGAAATCCACTGGTATGCAAATTAAGGAAATAAAGACCTTCATTGATTGGTGTACTGAAGGAGATAGGACATTACAACAAAGATTCGACATGTTTATGGAAAGAAAAGCTACGGTAGAAAAACAAATGGAAGAACTAAAAAAAACAATGGAGCTTATTGATCATAAATGTTTATACTACAAAACGGCGTTAGATGCCGGAACCGAGGAAATTCATAAAAATGGAAAAATAGAAATTCCTGTTACTAACTAATACAAGAGCCACCTTTATTCATTAAAATAAAGGTGGCTCTTCCCTTTTTTATTCATAATCAATTATATGACAAAACTAATGGTATCTCACCTGATCGAGTTGCCAATGTCGTAGCATTCGCGATTGATCAGCCTGAAGATACTAATGTCAATGAGTTTACAATTGGACCAACAAATCAACCTTGGTAATAATTATAAACTAAGAATTATTCATTATCTAAAGCTTAGCTGTTGAGAAGATCTCGACAGCATTTTAATTTTTTTCATTATTCTCTTAACCATCTTCCATCTATTGTTTAAATACTATCCAAAATAAACTCTCAAATTAATCAATCTAAAAGTATGTATCCACAAAATGTTCATACCGCCATTCATCGAAATTAAATAATAGATACAACTAAAGTGAATGTTACCCTTCCTTATATGGTAATAATATGAAACATAAGGAGGGGTTAAACACATGGAAAATACAGCAATATTTTTAGACAGAGATGGAGTCATAAACGAAGTCCTAACTAAAAGAGTTAAATTTGTAAATAAACCCTCTCAGCTTCATTTTTTACCAGGTGTTCCTGAAGCAATTAAGAAATTGAATGAAGTTTTTGATTATGTTTTGTGTGTCACAAACCAAGGAGGTATTGGTCTTAACTTCCTCCGTGAATCTCAGCTACATGCCATACATGACCATATGATAAGTGAATTGAAAAAAAGAGGGGCATTCATTCATGATGTTGCATATTGCCCTCATAAACCGAAGGCAGGCTGTGAGTGCCGTAAACCTCAGCCAAAAATGTTAATCGACATGGCTAATAAATATAACATTGATCTTAGTCGTTCCTATATGGTGGGAGATAATTATACTGATATACAGGCTGGGAAAAAAGCAGGAACAAAAGGAGTTTTTATAGGAGAAAGTGAGCCACTTGCAGATGCAGTTTTTCCTGATTTATTAAGTGCTACAGATTGGATCATCAAGGATTCTAAAAATTCCTCCTTCCAGGAATGATTCAATGCTAGATTTCTTTATAGCTTTCTGCATAAAGTTGCATCTATATCCAAATGATATCAAAAGAATAAGTCACTTTTAAGTTAGAAAAAAGCATCCTATAATTCCTTCCCATGTACCCTTACCCTTAGCCATCAGTCAAGCTTTAGTTGATCGAGCTAGATAAAACTTAGTCCAATAATAGATTTTTATCGATAATTAAAGGATGAATCACGATGAAACCTATGCTACCTACACTACATCAGGAAATACCCACTGGTTCTGATTGGGTTTATGAAACGAAATATGATGGATTTCGCGCCATCCTTACAATACAAGAAAGCTCGATAAGCTTAATGAGTCGAAATGAGAAGCCACTTCACAACCAATTCCCGGAAATTATCAATGAGGCAACAAATATTCGTGAGCAATTACACCCCTTTTTACCAATCACTTTCGATGGAGAAATCGTTTTTCTTACATCCAAACATTTTTCTAACTTTGAGCAATTACAAATAAGAGGACGTTTAAAAAGCAGTGAAAAAATAAAAGAGGCTCAAGCTAAATTTCAATGTAAATATGCTGCATTTGATTTACTTGAGGTGAATGGTCAGCCGATAACAAACGAAACATATATTGAGAGAAAAGAAAAACTTAAAAATATTTTACAAAAGATTCATGCTCCAATGGAAACAGATCCTGCCACAACACATTTAATTCAATATGTCCCATTTACGGAAAGTTATCAGCAATTATGGGAAGAGATCCGACTCGAGGATGGAGAAGGAATTATTGCAAAGCATAAAAATAGCAAATGGGAAAGTGGAGCACGAACGAAACAATGGTTAAAAATAAAAAATTATAAGCAAGCTAGCTTTTTTATTACAGGATATGATAAGGAAAATGGTTATTTTCATGTTGGGGTCTATAAAAATGACGAGATTTACCAAGCAGGTGCTTTTTCCCATGGAATGACTAGTGAAGAACGGGATTCACTTATTCAAATTATGAAACAAAATAAACAAAATGAGTCGGCTTCATTTATTAAAATGAATCCAGCAATCGTTGTTGATCTTCAGTTTATTTCACTATATAAAGGTCAGCTTCGTGAGCCATCATTCGTGTCATTTCGATTCGACCACACTGTTGAAGAGTGCACGTGGGATCAATTAATTATTTCAACAGCACCAGTTCATCGAGAGGTTCAATTCACCCATCTTCAAAAACCATTGTGGGAAACAGCTGATGTGAAAAAGGAAACGTTTATTAGCTATCTTTTACAAATTTCAGACTATATGCTTCCATTTATAAAAAATCGCTTATTAACGGTTATTCGCTTCCCTCACGGCATGTTTGGAGAAGCATTCTATCAAAAAAATTGTCCAGAATATGCTCCAAGCTTTATTCAAACAGTAAAGCAGGAAGAAATCGAGTATATCGTTTGTAATGATGTGTCGACATTGTTATGGCTTGGAAATCAGCTTGCGTTTGAGTACCATGTACCGTTCCAAACAGTTGATACACATATGCCAACAGAAATCGTCTTTGACTTAGATCCGCCTTCTAGAGACTATTTTTCATTAGCCATCAAGGCAGCTAACGAAATGAAACAAATCTTTGAGCAATTTCAGCTGCAAACATATCCGAAGCTCTCAGGAAATAAAGGTCTGCAAATTCATATTCCTTTAACAAAAAATTCGCTTAGCTATGAAGAAACTAGGATATTTACTGAATTCATTGCCGAATTTCTTGTTAATAGCTTTCCAGATGATTTTACAACAGAACGTTTAAAAAAGAACCGTGGAACCAGATTGTACATCGACTACATCCAACATGCAGAGGGAAAAACAATTATTGCTCCCTATTCATTACGAGGAAAAAAAGAAGGTGCGTTTATCGCCGCTCCGCTATTTTGGCACGAAATAAACGACAAGCTTTCAGTTGAGCAATTTACAATGGAGAATGTTCTAAATCGAACTAAAACGTTAGGCTGCCCATTTTCTGATTACTATCATCATCCACAGGATAGCCAATTGCGGACAATTATTCACGATTTAAAGCAGCTTTCAAACAACCATAAGTAAGCGTTACCACTAAGTGATTTACCAAACCCTTAGTGGTAACGGTTACAAATAAAATCATCTAAAGAGCAAATGCTGACTATGTACACCAGCTTTTTTTAATAATGCTTTTAGCTGAACTTGTTCCTCTGGTGAAAGTCCTGAAAATGCACGGGCAATCCGAATTGCATGAATTGGATAAATTTCATCTAGATAGGCCTGACCTTTATCAGTTAATTTTGCATAAACAGAGCGCTTATCTTTCGGATCTTGCTCACGATAGATAAACTCATTTTTTTCAAGCTTATCAATTACATACGTAACATTTCCACTTACTAATAAAAGTCGTGAGCCAATTTGTTGCAGTTTTTGTGGTCCCCTCGTATATAGCAATTCTAATACTGCAAACTCTGTTGGGTTAAAGCCATGCTCTTTGCTATCGCGAATGGAATGCTCAGAAACACTTTTGAAAGCCCTTGCAAAAATACGAAACAAATCTAAAGCATTTTGTAATTCTTCTTCCGTGTATTGTTTCATCTCATCGCCCTCTTATTAAAAAATTCATTTTTGTTTAATTCTACTATGATTTTATCAAAATTTGAAGGTTTTTCCTGACAAATCCAAGAAATAGATCATTTATTTTTTTAAAAAAGCGATATTGACGGGGGTTACTATGAGAAAAACAATTATTGAATCGCTAAAAAATATTGAAGCAGAAGAAAAAATAGCTGTGCTTTTAGCTTGTGAATCAGGAAGTCGTGCCTGGGGTACCCAATCACCAAATAGTGACTATGATATTCGATTTATCTACATACATTATTCAGATTGGTATCTCCAACTATTTGAACAGCGCGATGTGTTTGAAAAAACAATTCCCCCAACTATCGAGCTTGTTGGCTGGGACTTAAAAAAGGCATTAAAACTTTTATACAACTCAAATCCAAGTTTATTGGAATGGATCCATTCGCCGATTATTTATCGAAGTGATGATGCGTTTTTAAAAAAACTAAAGAATTTATCACAACAATTTTGCTCGATTCCTAGTTTGCTATACCATTATGTTCATATGGCTAAGAAAAATTTCCAATCCTTAAACAAGGAAAGAAATCGTACACCAAAACGATACATAAATTGTATTCGACCGATTATGATGTGCTTATCGCTTCTCAATGGTTCAGGTTTCCCTAATGGAACAATTCAGGAACTTTTTCTTAACAATGTTGATGATAAAAAGCTCTTGGCTCAATTTCAGTCATTACTAAAAGTAAAAAGTGAGGAGCAACATTTATTCTCTTCGCAAGAGCTAGATAAATTTATTCAAGAATCGATATTTTTCCTTGAAGATAAAATGAAAAAAATTCATTTTCGTAATAAACCAAATGTAGATTCATTAAATAATTTTTTTATTAATATGGTAAAACGATATTCATAATCAAGAGCGAAGAAGCCCATTAATTTGCTGTATTAGAGCTTCTTCTCTTTACTTGCGGAACATTTCGATAAAAGTAGTTGTACTCATCTTTTAGTTCTGTAAGAGTCATTTTATTTAAAACCTGTGAATTGTACACACCAATCGCAAGTAATTTCTGTGAATAATAATTTCTTTGCTCCTCAAGTGCATTCTGTAACATTTTGCTCATGAAAGTCATCTCCATTTTATTATTTTCCTACTATTTACCTTACAGTAGAAATGTTAGTTGTTGGTTAAGGCAGTGTTAAGATTCTCTTTCAACATATTAATTTTTGTTAAAAGAGTTAACAGTGTCTTTTTCTTCAATTGTAAAATGTACACATAAGTCTGCTAACAGCAATCACTATCCTCCTTCAACTGTTAAAAGGATGAACAGCAATGAAGCTTTCTATACTTCTTGTTTAAATTTATGGTAATTCGGCGAAAATAGTTTCAATGACGCAAGGAGTTGAAACGATGAAAATACGTGTAGTTTCTGTTGAAGAAATAGGTAATAAAACGAAAATTTTCTTTTTAAATGAAACTGAACCAAAACCATTACAGTTATATATGGCAATAACCGATCATTTATCACTCGAATTATTAACAGTTTTTAATTTAGATACAAATCAATTCGAAGATGTCACTACTTTATTCACTAAAGAGTATTTACAAAACCTCAATGATCTCCTTTTAGTAGATGTATCCCCTGTAAAGCAATCTAAAGTGCTATAAAAAGATCGTTTCATCACTACCCCCTTTTATTACTTCTCATATTAATATTTCTCACATAATAATTCACACATCCTGTCATTATTCCTAACATCATTTTTGAAACCGACTTTCTTTGTTAGATTTTATAACATTATTGAAGTTTTTTCTGACACATTAAAGTATACTAATATCAAGAATGTTTCTTTAAAGGGGTGGAGTTATGAGTCAGCAGGACCGCTCTTATAAGGATAAAAAGGTCATCTCAATTGGGACAGTTAGTGAGTTAACCGGTTTAACCTTAAGACAAATCCGTTATTATGAGGAAAGAAAATTAATTGCTCCATATCGTAATGACAGAGGAACAAGGAAATACTCATTTAACGATATCGAGACCTTAATGGATATTGCTGATAAACGTGAAGATGGTGTCCAAACAACTGAAATTTTAAAAGAAATGAGATTAAAAGAAAAGCAGCGTGAAAGTGAAGCAGATATGAAGAAAAAGATGCTCCAAGGCCAATTGAATGCACAATTTAGATATGGACGAGGAAAATTGTAACACCCCTTTCCAAGGACCCCTTATATAGTATTAGTTTCTACTAATAGTATGTATAGGGGTCTTGCCATATTCTATCCCCCTCTTTTTTGCTTTTTCCCCAGATCTTTTCCCCCATAACATTTTACCTAAAAACATTATTCACCAACAAACAATCGACAATCCTCGTATTTTCGGATGTTTTTTTATTCATATGAATCTCAAAATATTGCATCTATCAAGGATTTAAATGACTAAATATAGTAATTCCATCAAAATTTTATGAAAATTGTAAAAAAAATGCTCCGAAACCCTTTACAATAGGAAAAAATATCCGATAATAGAATTACTAGGGCTTTTCCACCTAGTAAAGCTAAGAGCGAGGTGGTTTTTGTGAAATCTATTGATGCAAAAATTGAAGAGTACCGAAAGAAAATGTTTGTTATCGCAAAAGAAAACGGTATAGAATCGCATCTCACACTAATTGCAAGCCAAAACCTTGACGAGCTACTTAATATTAAAATGAATGAAAGTCACCAAAATTTATTTCATAACGAGTGTAAAGAAATATAAAATAAAGACAGCGATTACATCAATAAACAATTTGCTTATTGATGTATTTTTTTGGTCATTTGGGGACAGTCCCCCATTATAGGAATTGGAGTGATTAAAATGTCAAATGAGAAAAAAATTGTTTGGCTTAGTAAAGGTTTACCAAAAACATTGACACATAAAGGGAAAGAATACCGTTCTGGAATAGCGAAGGATCAGACAGAGCAATTAAACATAACCTTTGAGAAAATAGTTGATGATGATGTCGAAAATCATGAATATCACGGTGGCAAAGATAGAGTTATTTGTGTTTATCCTTATGAGCATTACCATTTTTGGGAGAGTACTTACGGGAAATCATTACAAAAGGCAGCCTTCGGGGAAAACCTTACAACAGTTGGGATGAAAGAATCTGATGTATGCGTAGGAGATGTTTATCAAATAGGAGATGCAATTGTTCAAGTATCACAAGGAAGGTTCCCTTGTGCGACAATTAATAAGCACACACATATTCATACCCTATTAAATAAAATGATTGAACTCGGCTATACAGGATATTTCTTTCGCGTATTAGAGGAAGGAACGATAAATACGCAATCCAAGATAAAGCAATTAATCCAACATCCTATGCAATTATCTGTTGCGACAATCCATGAAACATTTTTTCATACAAAGGAATTATCTAAAATCGAAACGATTTTGTCTGTTGCTGAGTTATCAAACGAATGGAAGGTTCGGTTCGAAAAGCTCTATCAACAAGAAAAGCAAAAACAACTCGGTTAAAATTAACTAGCATGGAGCAAATGTACCACGCTCCCTTCCCTCCATTTTTCATAAAAAACATAGAAAAATAAAGATCATCTTCATAGGTACATAGCTTCATATTTATTTTTGGGACAAAGAATGTATTGACTGGATCCATCGATATGCTATAGTAAAAACAGAAATGAATATATTACCAATTTCTACTAGGGGAGTCCATAAGCTTGGACTGAGAGAAGAACGCGCAATTTAAGTTCTTTGACCCTTTGAACCTGATCTGGATGATACCAGCGTAGGGAAGTAGCTGCAGTTGAAAAAGGAGCAGTCTATCTTTTTCAATATTAATGCTTACATCCAACGGGTTCTGAATTTTTTCAGAACCCGTTTTTATTCCCCTCAATTGGTTATCTGTAAGATCATCCAATCCATATTTTAGGAGGAAAATGATGAAGATTACCATTAAAAAACCATTTCCAGAAAGCAAGAAAGTGTACATCCAAGGAAGCACCCCAGATATTCGTGTTCCAGTTAGAGAAATTAGACAGAGTAAAACAGTGCATTCATATGGCGAGGAAATCAATCCACCTATACGGGTATATGACACTAGTGGACCTTACACAGATATGAATGCTGCAATTGATATTCGTAAAGGGTTACCAAAAGTTAGAGAAAATTGGATTCTTAATCGTAATGATGTCATTAGATATAACGGTCGTACGATTAAGCCTGAGGATAATGGGTATAAATCAGCTAGTAAGCAATCAAATATTGAGACCTTTCCATCCCAAGGCAGTAAGCCACTTGTTGCAAAAGAAGGCAAACGTGTCACCCAGCTTCATTACGCCAGAAAAGGAATCATTACTCCTGAAATGGAGTTTATTGCAATAAGAGAACAAATGGATGCAGAATTTGTCCGCCAGGAGGTTGCAGCAGGACGTGCAATTATCCCAGCAAACATTAACCATCCTGAAAGTGAACCAATGATAATTGGAAAACATTTTCATGTAAAAATTAATGCGAATATTGGAAATTCCGCTGTAACCTCATCGATTGAAGAAGAAGTAGAAAAAATGACATGGGCAACACGTTGGGGTGCAGACACAATTATGGATTTATCAACAGGTAAGGATATACATACAACAAGAGAGTGGATTATTCGCAACTCACCTGTTCCAGTTGGGACTGTTCCGATCTATCAGGCATTAGAAAAAGTAAATGGAATTGCCGAGGATTTAACATGGGAGGTATACCGAGACACTTTAATAGAACAAGCTGAGCAAGGGGTTGATTACTTTACGATCCACGCTGGTGTGCTATTACGCTATATTCCTCTAACTGCAAAACGGACAACTGGAATCGTTTCTAGAGGAGGTTCAATTTTAGCACAATGGTGTCTTGCACATCACAAGGAAAATTTCCTGTATACACACTTCCACGAGATATGTGAAATCCTTGCAAAATACGATATTTCAATATCTCTAGGCGATGGATTACGCCCTGGCTCAATCGCAGATGCAAATGATACGGCACAGTTCGCTGAGCTTGAGACATTAGGTGAACTAACGGAAATTGCTTGGAAGTATGATGTTCAAGTCATGATTGAAGGTCCAGGTCATGTTCCAATGCACTTAATTAAAGAAAATGTTGAAAAACAACAGGAAATTTGTAAAGAAGCACCTTTTTATACATTAGGACCATTAACAACCGATATTGCCCCAGGGTATGACCATATCACTTCTGCGATTGGTGCTGCAATGATCGGCTGGTTCGGAACAGCAATGCTCTGTTACGTGACACCAAAGGAGCATCTAGGATTACCAAACAAGGAAGATGTTCGCGAAGGTGTTATTGCCTATAAAATCGCTGCACATGCTGCTGATCTCGCAAAAGGACATCCCGGTGCCCAAAAAAGAGACAACGCCCTCTCTAAAGCAAGATTTGAATTTAGATGGCACGATCAATTCAATCTATCACTTGACCCAGAGCGTGCACGTGAATACCATGACGAAACATTGCCTGCAGAAGGAGCAAAAACAGCACACTTTTGTTCAATGTGTGGACCTAAATTCTGTTCAATGAGAATTTCACATGATATAAAAGAACGGACATTAGAGCAATCGGAATCTGAATTAGGACTCATCGAAAACGGACTCCGAGAAAAAGCAAAGGAATTTGTCAAAGGTGGTTCTGCTCTATATCGTTAGCTTATAACATTAAGAGGGCTATATTTAGTCCTCTTTTTTCCTATTTTCATAGAAAAATGGATCTACCCCGATTCGATCTATAGTTCTACCTTTAAAACGATGATCATGTTTTGGTTTATCATCTGCAGCATACCAAACTCCACCGTGTTGAATATCTAACGGTTCATCGTAATTAAAATACGTCCTTTCGTTAAATTCATGATAATGACTACCATCAGGTAACGGAATGGCCGGACCAGTTATTCCGTAATAACGATGATAATGGTTATTTTCAAAAGAGGTAATCCCTTGAAAACGGTGGACATGCTTATCAAAGCTATTACCATTTACATTTCGTGTAAACCCTTTAATTACATGAAAATGCCCCTTATCTTCTGTAGTTCTCACGTATATCCGATGGGCATGATGCGGCTTAACGGTGTAATTAAAATAAGTCACTGTTTCCCCTCCCTTATACTTCTTACTATGCAAAAATTAGTTTATTGTGAAAAAGTTGATCAATGATTTGATAGTATAATTATTAAATAACAACCCTCGCAAATTGTTATCAAATGGCCATTTTTTAAGTCAAAACTTTAGAGCCTCAAAATTTTATAGCTTTCTTAAATGACTCCACATTAACACCACTCGTATTTTTAAAAAAATTTTGCTAGAATTTAAATGAAACCTTTTATTAATATATCCGTATAGTAAGATAGAAATATGATAGATTTTGAGGAGGAGTTTTTACATCATGATAAAAAAATTATTATCAGCAATGCTCGTTATGACTCTAGTATTCACACCAGTTGGTGGATTTTTACTAGGAGATCACATAACAACAGTTAGTGCAAAAGGATATAAATCTGGTAAGAAATCATTTAATTCAAACACAAATAATAACTCATCTTTTTTCAAAAAGGATGACACACAGCAAAAATCTTCGACGATCACAAAAAGTAGTAAAACTACTAAATCTAAAACTGGAAGCATTATGAAAGGCTTATTTTTAGGTGGACTAGCTGGGTTACTACTAGGTGGATTATTAAGTAATCTTGGTATTTTAGGCTCGATTATTGGATTATTTATAAATGTGATTGCGATTATCGCTGTCATTGTTATTATTCGAAAACTATTTACCTTCTTTAAAAAGAAACGTAAAGAAGAGGAAGATTCAGTATGGGGAAGATAAAAATAGCTGAGCAGGATATTGTCAATGCCCTTTGCCTTCATATTGCTCATAAAAGACAAATTACGCCACAAGAAGTTGAAATTGAGCTTATTTATGATGATGATTACGGCTTTTCAGCTGAATCATATGTAAATGGTAGAAAGCAAATTCTTATTACAGCTAATATTATCGAAGCATTGCGATATTGGCTTGATACAGTTATGGAAATTGATCCTTATTCAGCAGCTCTTGAGCTTGTTTTGGATGACGAAGAAGGAATTATTGCATATGCGGATTAAAGACGAGTGGCTTTTGCCCTCGTTTTTTGCTAATTAAGATAAGAAAAGAATAAAGGAATGTTGTTATGCGTTCAATGAAAGTATATATCATCGGCTCAATCGTAACAGATATCATTTTAATCGGTTATCTTTTTACCCTATTGGACAGTATTGGAATCGGATTTTTCCTTCTTTTATCAATACTATTGCTTGCTGGCTCCTTTTTATCAGTCTATTTTATGAAAAAAAATTCGTAAGAACTTATAACCAAAAGAGAGTGACTCAAAAAGTTCAGAACCTTTTGAGTCACCCTCATTCATTACCAATTTTAATAAGTCATATCTGATTGTACATAATAATAAAGTAAATTAGCTGTATGTATCAATGAAGAAGTATGCGTTCTTTCAAACGCATGTGATGCATCAATTCCTGGTCCGACTAAGCCGTGAACAATATCATTTCCTGAACGAATTGCAGCAGATGCATCTGAACCATAATAAGGGTAAATGTCCACTTTATAATCGATATGATGCATACGAGCCAGATTTACGAGCTTTTTTCTAAGACCGTAATGGTAAGGACCACTCGCATCTTTGGCACAAATTGAAACCGTGTATTCATCTGTTGCTTGTCCATCACCGATTGCTCCCATATCAACTGCTAGATACTCAACCGTCTCTTTAGGGATATTTGAATTTCCACCATAGCCAATCTCTTCATTATTTGAGATGAGAAAATGAGTTGTATAAGGTAATGAAATGTTTTCCGTTACAATTTGTTTAATAAGATTCAATAAAATAGCAACACTTGCTTTATCATCTAAGTGGCGCGATTTAATAAAACCAGTTGGTGTGATTTCTACCCTTGGGTAAAATGAAATAAAATCTCCTACCTCAATTCCTAGCTTGCGTACATCGTCAGCATTTTTCACGACAGCATCAATTCTTACTTCGATATTTTTTTGATTTCTCTCTAATTTCCCAGCATCTTTATAAACATGAACAGATGTTTGATGCATCAAAATCGTCCCAGTATAGATATCTCCATTTGCTGTTTCAATTTGACAATATTCACCTTCAATGGAGTTATACTGGAAGCCTCCAATAAGATCGATCATTAATCTTCCATTTGCTTTAACCTCTTTAACCATTGCCCCAAGCGTATCGACATGAGCTGTTAACATTCGCTGCTTCGTTGTATCTTCACCAGGCAAGGTAATAATTAACCCTCCCTTATGATTCCGCTTCATTTCAACATGTAAATCTGCTACATATTTCTCAACATATGATATAACGTTTTCCGTATTTCCTGATGGGCTTGGAATCTTAACCAATTCCTTTATGAGTTGAACAATTTCATCGCTCGTATTCATAGACAAGCTCCTTTCAATTACTAAAAACAAGATAATATCATTTTAACAAAAAATATCGAATACCACATACTTTACGAAAGCTTTCATAATTTAATAATCTCAATCAGCTATTCAAAAAATAATTGGATAATCAAACCAATAGTGGGAAATATAAGTGTAATGTTTATTTACAGTGAAAGGAGGGCCTCTTATATGAAATTGTCTAATAATATGGAGTTTGAATTACGAGGTAGTTTTATTCCGAATATCAGTAACTCTAATCGATTGAAAATTATCGAAGTTAACGATAACAGTATTGTTATCCAAATGAATAATTCTAAGCGTAGAGGTGTTTTTCCGATCGATAGCTTTCAATATTGGATTAAACGAAACTCGTTAATTCAAATCGATCACGAAGAAAAAAGAACATCATAATAATAAAGGGGCTATCTCAAGGTACTTAGCCAGCACCTTAAGTAACCCCCTCTTTAGGAAATTACGATTTACTATTTGGATGTTTTTAGGAAAACGTTGTTGCCTTTAACTTATTTGTCGTTCTTAGTTGATTTCCGCTACTGTGCTCGCTTTCCGCGGTGTGGGTAGTGTGAGAAACTTTTGCGATCTCACTTTTCCCACGCATCCCTCATGAATCTCACAATGCGCTCAAATCAACCTATATATAGTGCAAAAACAACAATCTTTCAGAAAAGAACCGATTTTTAAAACGAAATATCATTGATAGTCACTCTTACTTCACCACCAGGAGTACTTAAGCTCATTGTTTCCCCTAATGACCGAAGCAATAATTGATGGCCGACTGGTGAAAGGAATGAAATAAAACCATTGTCTGGATCCGTTTCCTCTGGGAAACAAATGACAAATTCTTCGATCTCTTCATCATCTTCAAATTTTACACTCACTTTACTGCCTATGAATACCTTCGTTAAAGAAGATTGCTTTTCTAATTGGTTGTTCAATAATGATAAGTAGCTTTCAACTTCTGACGTATACGATGAACAGAAGCTTCTATATTTCTCTCTTTCTGAAGCAAAATAAGTATCCATTAATTCGATACTATTTTCCTCAAGAAATACTAATTGGCTAATAAGAGTCTCTTTTAAAACATCGATCGGATTATGGCTCATGGTAGATAGCCCCCCTTCCATGATGTAACCCTTTGCATAATTTTAACTCACGATTCATAAAAATCCCTCCAGTTACTATTTTTGAGATAATCTACCAATCTCAAAGACCATCATATCATAGCCGTACATAAGTTTCTATCTATGGCATCCCCGTATTTCCCATGAAAAAATAGAGGTACTCAAAAAGGGCTGACCACAAGCCACCCCCAATTTTTTAACAACTCTAATTATTTATATTAGCCTCCAAAAAATAAATCCAATACATTTGATGCTGTTGAAGACTTTTTATTGTAAAACTCTGAGTACCCACAATTATTGCAATAAATAACTAAAAATTGATTATGCTGTACATCGAACATTTTTGATAAACCTGTACCTGTCATTGAAACCTCTTTTGAACTAGCATTTTGGCTCCCACATTTTATACATCCTTTTCCACTCATTCTGTTCAACTCCTTGTTTTCTATAATTGTATTACGTTTATAAACATGCATTTGTTTCACTTTTCATTTATCAATATGTAGATTTTGTTATTACACACCCTTTAACCTTCCAATGCAAATAAAGCCAGTCCTTGAGATTATGACTCTTTAGGAGTTGGCCGCTTGTACTTGACACGAAAACTATGTTTAAATATTCATCCTATCCTACATGAAACGAAAAAGGACTGATTACCTCAGCCCTCTTTCCAATTAGCTTATAACCAAGCTGCACCAACGATAATTAATAAAATGAACAATACAACGATTAAAGCAAATCCTCTTCCATATCCGTAACCGCCACCGCCATAGCCGTAGCCGCCGCAGCCATAGCCGCCGCCGAATCCATATCCGTAACCCATTATAATTCCTCCTTTTAATGGTTTATCACCAAAATGTTGACTACCTAAATAACGGACTTATTTATAATAGTCAAAACCAAAACAAAATTTTAGTACCCAACGAAAGCTGCACCGACAATAATCAATAAAATAAATAATACAACAATTAACGCAAAACCAGCGCCATAGCCATAACCTTTACCTGTACCACTCATAAAACAACACCTCCCTTTCGTTGTACTAATACATTATGTAATTAGGGAGATGTACGTAAGGGCATTCGCACAGAGACATGCTTTTTATTTTTTGCTATGTTAAAAATGATTGTTGATTTTTAACTTTGTTTTAAGTGTCAAGTTTGCTAAATTGTAAGAAATGCGGGTAAAATGAAGAAGTTATAATGATAAAATGATTACTGTTATGAATATTAGAAAGTTAGGGTGAAAAATATTGAAGAAAATACTTTTTATAATGATATGTTTCGTTTTATTTTTTCCATTTATGGCATCAGCACATACAACGCTTGAGTCATCAACACCAAGTGCTGGCGAGGTAGTAACGACGGAATTAAAGGAAATAACACTTGAATTTGCGGGTGAAATTGAAAATAAAAGCACATTTACATTGAAATCAAATAACGACGTCGTTCAAGTAGACTCCATTACAGTTGATGGAAAAACTTTAACAGGACAAATCCCAACACCATTAAAAAATGGCGAATACACAATTACGTGGAACATTGCGGCAACAGATGGACATTTGTTATCAGGAGAAATCCCATTTACAGTAAATATCCCGAACCAGGAGGAGTCTGAAGTTCAAGAGGATCCAGCTGCCGAAACTGATGATGCCCAAGTAAATGAAGAACAATCACCTCAGGTAGACAATGATACTGATTCAAATAATGAAGAAAGCGATGATAACCGTTCTATCATTTCAACTGTTTCAATAATCGTCTTAGTCATTCTCTTAGCAGTTGGAATAGGAATTTTAATCCGTAAAAAGAGGTAGGATATGAATCAATTAATACCAATTACCGAATACATAACATATATGTTATTTTCATACTTGGTAGGCTATGTCTTCCTGCAGTTTATTCCTAGCTCTAAAAAGCCTGAAACGACCGCTTCAAAACAGAGTGTATTAATAGCTGTATTAGGAATCATCATTTTCACTTTTCTTCCAGTGCTTCAGGTGATTTCCTTTTTTTCGACAGAGGGTCTTTTCAGCCTTACATCCTATTCTATTTTAACTGAATTTCAAGTAGGAATAGCATGGTTATACGGTAGCTTCTTTGCCGTTTTCTTATGGATGATTATATATGTTGAAGGATCAAAATATATCCAAGCAGCCCTTTTATTCGTGATGATTATTTCAATCGGATATGCAAGCCATTCAGCTTCAATTTCGTTAATCCCTGGACTAATCTCACATTCGCTCCATTATTTAGTTATTACAATATGGGTAGGTGTTCTAATTCATATTGGCTGGCTGTCAAAAAATACAATTCATTGGCAAGCATTTTTACGTTGGTTTACACCATTATCTATTACATTATTTCTCATTACCATTGTAAGTGGTGTTTCCCTAATGCTTCTTGCAGTTGACTTAAAGGACTATGTCAACGCTTGGGCACTTCCATATGGACAAATGCTGTTATTAAAACATTTAAGTATTATTCCTGTTTTAGCGTTTGCGGTAATTAATGGCTTTTTATCACGAAAAACGAAGCATGATAAAACATTTAATCCAAAGAAATGGATTCAGGCTGAGACTATTTTTCTTATGCTTATCTTTTTCATTACCGGTGTTCTAGGAACCTTACCACCGCCACACCAAGTAAATGCAACAGTCGTTCAATATGGTCCTGCTTCTTGGGTGCAATATTTAATTGGACAAGATATTGTTCCTCCATTTCTTTTTCACATAACACCTGGGCTTCAAGGTATTATGTTGCTTACGATAGCAATCCTTTTTCTAGCGATGATTTTCATAAGCTTTTATAAAAAAATTACACCGTGGATTGCCCTATGCTTTGGATTATTTTTCGTCATAGCCACCTATCTCGGTCTAATGATGTCAGTGAATATCCAATAATGATAGCAGCTTTCATTTTTATAATGAAGGCTGTTTTTCTTTGCTTCGCTTTTAATCTGGATTTCCCGTTTCCAATTCGCTCATCTAAATGGAAAAGAATATACAATATAGGCAAAATTTTTTGAAGATTATTATATTACGATATATTGACTTTTAGAAATTATGAAAATATACTAAACTTTGTGCTTTTTATTAAGTATTTATATTTTTGCAAAAAAACATCTTGGAGGAAATATGCGTTCACTTTTTAGAAAAAAATCAATTACACAGCTTATCCATCAAAGTCAGCAGCGCACACTTGAGCGAACACTTAGTGCGATTGATTTAACAATGTTAGGAATTGGAGCTGTAATTGGAACAGGTATTTTTGTTTTAACAGGTGTGGTTGCAGCAGAGTCTGCTGGTCCTGCATTAATTATTTCATTTATATTATCGGGGATTGCTTGTGCATTAGCTGCATTTTGCTATGCAGAATTTGCTTCAACCGTACCTATTTCAGGCAGTGTGTATACATACACATATGCTACGCTTGGAGAGCTCTTTGCTTTTTTAATCGGCTGGGATTTAATTCTTGAATATTTAATTGCGATAGCCGCTGTTGCTACAGGGTGGTCTGGTTATTTTCAAACCCTCCTTTCCGGATTTGGGATTCACTTCCCAAAAGAATTATCCTCTGCACCTGGAGCAGGTGAAGGAGGAATCATAAATTTACCAGCGGTTATTATTATTTTCCTAATTACAGCATTATTATCTAGAGGGATGAAGGAAAGTAAACGAATCAATAATATTATGGTTGTAATAAAGCTCGCAGTTATCGTTGCATTTATTATTGCCGGAATATTCTATGTAAAGCCTGATAACTGGACACCTTTTGCACCGTTTGGCTTTGAAGGAATCATTACAGGTGCTGCAACAGTGTTCTTTGCCTATATCGGGTTTGATGCTGTCGCAACAGCTGCTGAGGAAGTAAAAAAACCACAGCGCGATATACCGATCGGAATTATTGCTTCTTTAGCAATTTGTACAGCGTTATATATGATCGTATCATTAATTTTAACGGGAATGGTTCCATACACTCAATTGAATGTAGCTGATCCTGTATCATTTACTCTACAATTTGTCGGACAAAACACAATAGCAGGTCTGATTTCCGTAGGTGCCATCACAGGAATTACAACCGTCCTTCTCGTTATGGTATATGCGCAAGTACGCGTTTCGTTTTCGATGAGCCGTGATGGATTACTTCCTAAAAAGCTTTCAAAAGTTCACCCGAAATTTAAAACACCGTATTTAAATACGTGGATCACAGGCTTTATCGCTGCAGCACTTGCTGGATTTATTGATTTAACAACATTGGCACATTTAGTAAATATCGGAACATTAGCTGCCTTCACATTAGTCTCTATAGCAGTCATTGTTTTAAGAAAAACACACCCAACGTTAAAGCGAGCATTTAAAGTACCTTTCGTACCAGTTTTACCATTGATTAGTACGATATTATGTATTCTTTTAATGACAAGCCTTCCTGCGGTAACATGGAAAGCCTTTATCATTTGGATTGTGATCGGATTAATTATTTATTTCACATATTCACGGAAGCATAGTCAGTTGAATAAATAAATTATTACCGCCTTAGTTTCGAAAACTAAGGCTTTTTCTTATGTC
Source organism: Metabacillus sp. 22489 (assembly GCF_052044855.1). NCBI lineage: Bacteria > Bacillati > Bacillota > Bacilli > Caryophanales > Bacillaceae > Metabacillus > Metabacillus sp. 22489. The sequence continues at coordinate 48,031 of NZ_JBQENT010000015.1, read as the reverse complement.
CATTGGTAAGTCATATGAACATTCCCCTTACATTTTTTTCATCTGCTCGATCTTTCGCATGAATGTCCTTAAACACTCAGATAACAACTCAAGCAACACAAAAAAGACCGACATCTAAAATGTCGATCACGATATTTAGCTACTTCATATATTCTTACAGACCGACCGGTAGTGATAATTCAAGTTCACAAACTAAGTCATCAAAATGAACAATCTCATATTTTTCATGCTCTTTTTCAGTTTGTTTACTTATTTTGATTATCTCATCACTCGAGTAATTAACTACACCTAAGCCGATGCGTTCGCCATTTTCGTCGATAATCCGAATGACAGCACCTTTGTTAAATTGGCCCTTTACTTCCATAATGTCTGAAGAATAAATACTATGATTATGATCAGCGATTGACAGTTTTGCAGGCTGATAAATGACGAGTTCTCCTTTTGGGCCTGAATGAAAAGCAATCCACTGTCGTTTTTGATTTAAATTTACTGTTTCATCGGTTACTTCAAAATAAGTTCCTTTTGCTTTTCCGCTTACTGCATCAATTAAAATATTCGGAATACTTGCTTTACCTAGAAATGTTGAGATGCCCGATGCCATCGCGATTTTAACTGCATCGATTTTTGACTTCATGCCTCCAGTGCCTACATGGCTCCCCGTCTCACCAGCACCTGCCTCTATTTCGGGAGTAATTTCATACACTTTTTCAAGTAATTTTGCTGCTTCATTTTTACGAGGATCTGAATCGTACAATCCATCAATATCTGATAAAATAATCAATTGTTCAGCACCAACTAAACCGGCGACCTTTGCGGAAAGATTATCATTATCGCCAAATTTCAAGCGGTCGACTGTGACGGTATCATTTTCATTGACGATTGGGATAATGCCTCTTTCTAATAAAACATTTAATGTATTTCTTACATTGTTATAGCGATTTTCATCCGAAAAGTCACTACGGGTAATGAGAATTTGTGATGCTATATAGCCATGAGATAAAAAAATTTCTGAATAAGCCTCGATTAATAAGCCTTGCCCAATTGAGGCAGCTGCTTGTTTTTCAGGTAAAGATGTCGGTCGATCAATAAGCCCTAGCTTACGATATCCAGCAGCAACTGCTCCAGATGAAACAAACACAATTTCATATCCCTCATCTTTCAGCTTTGCCACTTCATCTGCTAGCTTCTCTAATTTACGACGACTTATTTCTCCATGTCGACTTGTTAATGAACTACTTCCTACTTTTATTACAACCCGTTTTTTGTTGTTTAATTGGGTCGACATTGTATCACTCCTGAATTAGTAATCTCTTTAGAATTGGACGTAAAGCTTAACGATACGATTAAATTTGCGCTTCCACTCTAATCAATACTTACTAAAATGCTATCTTTGATTTGAACACTTATTTCCTTTGAGCGTTTTGTTGCATACTCAACAGCTTTTGAGATAGCTAATCCGCCTTGATATACTTCCAAAGCACTTATTCCAGCAGCAGTTGTTCCATTTGGTGATGTAACGTTTTCTCTAAGTAAAGTCGGCGACTCTTCCTGTTCCTGAACCATTTTTGCTGCCCCTACAATCGTTTGCGCAATGATTTGTCTTGCGTTTTCTACCTCTAGTCCTGCTTTCAATGCTTCCTTTTCCATATATTCCATGAAATAATAAAAATATGCTGGGCCACTTCCGGCAATGCCTGTAAAAACATCCATCTTTTGCTCATCGATTATAAATATTCTCCCAATACATTCAAGCAAAGATTTCGCTAATTGGATTTTCTCATCAGTTGTATGAAGACCAGGGGAAATTGCTGTCGCAGATTCGCCAATCATACTTGACGTATTTGGCATAACTCTAACAACTTGTTGGTCATTTTGAAGAATTTGTTCAAAATAAGATGTTGGGATACCTGCTAAAACAGATAATATGAGCTGATTTGCTTGAATATGATGCTTTAGCGTTTCGATTGCTTTCGCAACATCCTTTGGTTTCATCGCAAAAATAAAAATATCTATTTCAGTTAAGGAAAGCTGATTTTGCGTTAACCCAATAACACCATATTTGCTTTCTAATTCGCTTAAACGCTTCTCATTCGTTCGGTTAGTAACAATAATTTGTTTTGGGGAAATTTTTTCTGATTGAACAAAACCTGAAATCATCGCTTCAGCCATGGAGCCTGCGCCTATAAATAAAATCTTTTTGTCAGCTAACATCTCATCTCTCCAATTTCTAAAATTTTGTAAAAAGGGATTAAGGAATAAAAAACGATTTGTCTTTTACGTTTCAATGGTAACATGCTGATATATTTATTCAAGGTAAGACAATAAGGTTGTGAGCATTTCTTCCAATTAGTTAGTGAAAGCGTAAACATCTATTGTTAAATGACGATAAGGACTGTTAATAAGTCATAATCACTTGTCATCGCTTATTTTTAAGTTTTATTGAGTGAAAATTCAATCACTTCATACCATAACAGGAAGAAATTTCAAATTTTTAATAGATTTCTATCATTTATTCAATAGTTAGTTCCTACTCGCTCAAAATGAAGTTAAGCGATGTTTACACTGCCACCAAATATATGGGGAAATATGGTTTAATAACAAATAATTAGAAATCTTTTTTTAATCCTACTATTTATCCTTTTATTTTTCTTCTAACTAGTATACAATTCGACTATGTCCGTCTAAAATAGGCGTGACTTAAAATTTTCGGCTCATAACCTTTCTTACCTGAGGCAAATGAGAGGAACTATATTTATCCCAACTAAAAAAGCGCCTAATAAAGAGATTAACGGGATATTTCTTGGTCATTAACGAAAGGAGAAATATTAATGAAAAAATATGTTTTATTCTTATTAATCGGATTATTCACCTTTTCACTCACTGCATGTAATGATGATGAAAAGAAAGAGTCAGCTAATACTGCGGAAACTAAATCAGATGAAGAAGCAGCTGCAGAAGCAAAGGAAATGCAAAAAAAGCTTGATAAGCAAAAGGTTGAAGAAAATACCGTCGTTGCGATCGTAAATGGTCAAGAACTTAAAGGATCAGATTATAATGCACAATTAAATATAGCACAAACGACGTTTCAACAGATGGGACAAGACCCAACAACTGATGAAGTCGCAAAACAAGTGAAGGATTATACGCTCGAAAACCTTGTTGGACAAACTTTATTGATGCAGGAAGTTGATAAAAAAGGCTATAAAGCAACAGATGAAGCCATTAATAAGAAGCTGGAAACAATTAAAGGACAATATAAAGATGAAAAAGCGTTTGAGCAAGCGCTAAAAAATAACAACATAACACTTGATGAGCTAAAGAAGCAGATCTCAGATGAAGTAAGATATAGTCAATATATCGAAAATGACTTAAAGGTTGAAGAAGTAAAAGAGGAAGATGTAAAAAAATATTACGATACAATGGTTAGCTCATTAAAGGAATCTGATGATAAATCAACAGAAGTTCCAGAGTATAAGGATGTTAAAGAAACATTAAAGGTAAATTTAGAATCCCAAAAAACTCAAGAAAAGCTAAGTGAAAAGGTTGAAGAATTGAAAAAAGCTGCGAAAATTGAATTAAAGATTTGATGCAGATTTTTCAAGTTGCCTGCTACTAGCTCTAGTTCATTAGATAACAGATTACAAAAAGAGCAGTGAGAAAACTATCTCACTGCTCTTTTTAGCTTCACGATTTACGTTTTTTATATAGCTTTAACATCGTATTTGCATGTTTTTGAAATTCATATGGTACATTTACCTCTTCATAATCGATGAGATCCTTTAATTCAGCTAATAGCTGATCGATATAAGGTGAGCGCTTCCCTTCTAAATCTACTAGCGGGAAGATCCGTACTTCATTTTTTGTTACTCGAAGCAATTCCTTTATAGTTTCGATATGAAATGAATAATCTAAACGATCACCGTACGTAAAGAGAAAATGTGCTGATAAGGTTATATTAAATTGTTCATTTTGAAATGGTAACTGTGGCAGAATTGCAGTTACATATTTACTAGGGAATTTCCCAAAATGTTCGACAAAATCTAGCAATGCATTTTTGCGATGTTTGTTTAATTGGTCAAGATTCTTATGAAACTCCCAAACATAGGAATCCTTCACATCATTCATACTCCCAATAACATGATGAATATCATGAAGCCCCTTCTTTTTTATTTGCTCAGCAGGAATCGAATAGACAAGATCACACGCAGTGACATCATATCCCTTTTCAGATGCAATTGCGGTAAAAGAACATGCTCCAGCTGGACAGTCTAAAATTTTCTTCCCGTTTAATAGTTCTTCATTCAAAGAGAACATCTCCATGTATTCCTCATAGCTTCGTCCAATAAATACAATTCTGTCTAAATCTAATTTGTTCTCAACTCTACTCATCTCGTCTCACCTTTCTTTCAATAAAATTAACCCCTAACACCAATTAGTGTAAGGGGTTTTATTGTCTGTTACAACCATTTTTTGAAATGCTATGATAAAGGTTAGTGTTGATAATTTTATGCACTTCTGATCGGAAAAGCTACGTGAGACGAATGCTTGAATCGGAAATCAATAGCCAACCAAGTTAAACAGAGTGTTTTGAAAAATCCCCTAGCTTATTCTCCTACTTTTATAAAGATATCTTCAAGCTTTGGTTCTTTTTCAATTAACCCAGCATCCTTCATCCAGCCTATTATTTCCTGCCATTGCTCTTTATCTTGGCTGCCAAACTGTTGCTCTGATTTCATTAATGGCAGTAAAATATCTAGGCTTTGCACCTCAACTTCCTTTTCTAAAGGAAAATTAGCTTCGTCCTGATTTTTCAATAATATTTCTAACGCTTCCTTTGGATTCTTTGCTGTATATTCATAGCCCTTCGTAGCAGCTCTCCAGAACGCTTCAATGCTCTCTTGTTCTTTTTCCCATGTTTGGTCACTTGTTACAGCGATGAGCTCATAATAGCTAGGGATATTATAATCGGTCGGATTTAGATTTCGAGTTTCATAGCCTTGATGCTTTAAAACTGGAACTTCATGATTTATATATGCCCCAATGACTGCATCTACTTTATTCGTCACAACAGATGATCCTAATTCAAATCCAACATCAATCATTTTTACTTTATTCGGATCTCCTCCATCTGCTTTTACCATTGACTGAATTAATGACTCATTTAACGGGATACCAGGATACCCAACTGTTTTTCCTTCTAAATCCTTAGGTGATTGAATATCACTATCTTCATTAAAAATAACACGATTTAATGGTGAGCGAACAATCGCACCAACTGATTTAATGTTTACATCCTCATTTGCTCGAGCTATTATAACATCTGGTTGATAAGAGATTCCGAGAGTGATTTTCCCTGCTGCTGCTAAATTAATTGGATCTGTTGGATTTGCGGGAAATTGAATATCGAGACTAATTCCCTCTTCTTCAAAATAGCCTTTTTCTTTTGCGACATATAAAAAACTATGAACAGCATTTGGATACCAATCAAGCATAATGCTAACCTTTTTTAATTTCTTATCTTCTTTATTTTCACCCGCAGTTTGATTACTTCCACAAGCTGTTAATAAGCTAAAGATGCTGATTATTAAAATGATGACAAACTTTTTCAATCGAGTTTCCTCCATTTAAGTATATTTTTTTCTACGATTACAACGATAAGAAATAATCCGATTCCAACTGCTGATAACAACACAATTGGCGCAAATACACCGGCACCATCAAATTGCGTCATCATCCGTCTGCTAAAATACCCTAACCCTGCCTGCGAGCCAATCCATTCCCCGATGGCAGCCCCAATGACACTTAGAGTAACGGCAACCTTTAAACCTGAGAAAAAATAAGGACTGCAAGCTGGCACCTGAAGCTTAAAGAAAATGTCCTTCCTATTGGCACCCATTGTTAATAATAAATCCTTATAATCCTTACTCGCCCTTTTTAGACCGTCATATGTATTGACTGTTATTGGGAAAAATGTAATCAGTACAGTGACCATAACCTTACTCCAAATGGAATAACCGAACCAAAGCACAAAGATTGGTGCAAGGGCAATAATCGGGATAGTTTGAGATGAAATGATAAGCGGATAAAACGTTCGTTCAACCGTCTCACTTAAGCTCATCCATACAGCGAGCGCAACCCCAAAGCAAACTGAAATGAGTAGGCCTATTAAGATAATTCCAAGCGTTGCAGGCAAATGTTCAACGAATAGAACGACCTTTAACTCCCATAGCTTAACGATAATATCTGTCGGAGAAGGGAGAATAAATCCCATATTCACTACTCTTGCACCGATTTCCCAAATAATAAGCAGAACGAAAACAAGAAGAATCGATGACAAATATTTTTTTGCAGTTTTCATATTTTCACTTTCTTTCGTAACAGGTCATACAAAAAGTCCTTTTGCTCAAGGATCTTAGGATCATTTAAATCTTTCAGCTTCCTTGGTCGTGATAATGGAACAATTACTTCTTCTAACCTTCTTGCTGGTGTATCGGTAAAGATAAAAATTCGATCAGATAAAAACAGCGCCTCGTTTACATCATGGGTAATGAAAAGAATCGTCTCCTTCCGCCTTTGCCATTGAGCTAATAACCACTCCTGCATTGTTACTTTTGTAATGGCATCAAGCGCACTAAAAGGTTCATCTAATAGCAATACTTTCGATCCGCTCAAAATTGTTCGTAGGAAGGAAACACGCTGTCTCATCCCTCCAGATAATTCATGGGGAAACTTTTTTTCAACCCCTAAAAGTCCAAAATCATCTAAGAGTACAGAAACCTTTTCATAGGCTTCCTTCTTTTTTAATCCCTTTATTTCAAGTGGGAGAGCTGCATTTTCCATAATTGTTCGCCATGGAAATAATAAGTCATGCTGTGGCATATAACCGACTTGACCTAGTCGTTTCGTTGCAAGCTTATTGCGGAGGAAAATTTCCCCTTCTGTAGGCTGTTCAAGTCCTGTTACTAGTTTAAATAACGTGCTCTTACCTGAACCGCTTGGACCAATAATGCTGACAAACTCCCCTTCATTTATATGAAAATCAAAATCTTGTAGAATTGATTGCTTCCCCTTTTCCGATTCATAATGAAAGGAAACGTTTTTGAATTGTAATGCTAAATTATTCATCAAAAGGCCACATCTCTTCTTGATAGGCCATATCCCAAAACATGTATTCAAATCTCGTTGTGTTAAGGAAGATGTCCACCAAATGTCTAAGCTCTGCATCTGATTTCCCCTCTGCTAATTGATCCATTAAATCGATACACCAATTCGCAAGCTTTCCAAACTCATCAGATGCATACATTCGAATCCATTCACCGTAAAATTCATGTTCACTCGCACCAGGTTCTTCATTTAATATTTTTCCAATCTCCCAATAGCTCCACATACAAGGCAGGAGTGAAGCTACAAGCTCAGCAAGTGTACCATTTTGACTTACTTGTAACATATAGTGTGTATAGGCAAGTGTAATTGGTGATGGTTTAGCTTCTTCCAGCTCCTTAGTAGAAATGTTAAACTTCTTTGCATATTGTCGATGTAGCTCCATCTCTTCATGTAATGTCGCATCAAGTAACTTTGAAAACCTCCCCATTGTATCAAGATCCCTTGCCTTAACAGCTCCTAACGCAAACACTTTTGCATATTCAATTAAATATAAGTAATCTTGAATCATGTAAAATCGAAACTTTTCTTTAGCTAATGTGCCATTCCCTATCCCTAGAACAAATGGATGAGTATGATTTTTTTCCCATATTGGTAAAACCTTTTCGCGTAACTGCTCAGTAAATTTCATTTGTTAGCCCCCTAAAGTTTTAAACTCGTTAACGCCTGTAATTAAATCAAATGAAAGCTGTATAGACTCCTGAGGAAAAAGAGCGTATTATAGATGTTTCTACCTCTATCGGTAAGCAAAGCAACTAAACGAGTATCAACTTCAAAATTAGTTTATTGTGATTACATTTGTTTTCGTATGACACCAATCATAAATAAATGATAATAGTACCTTTGTATAAGCTACTAGCTGTTCAATTGACACTTGCTCATTCACGGCATGTGCATGTTGTAAATCTCCTGGGCCATAAATGACTGTTGGTATCCCTGCTTCACCTAACCATCCACCATCTGTTACAGTTGGCGAGACATCAACGATCGCTTGCTTATTCGTTATATTCTGATGTGCCCCCTCCAGCTGTTTCACCCCTGGATGATTTGGGTCAATCTGTAACGAAGGAAAAATTTCACCCCTATCAACAATCATAGACTTACCACCCCATTCAAATTGCGGTGGATTTTCCCTTAACCAAGGATCAGCGTGTGCAACATGCAAAATATGTTCCTCAATTTCCTTAATGATTTGCTCATGTGATTCATCTGGATAATAGTGAACAGTTATCCAAAGTCTACATTCATCAGCTATAAATGCTGCATGTCGACCACCTTCAATGACAGCCGGGTTTATCGTATTTGATCCAGGTGCCATTTTTGGGTAGCTTTTCATGACTGCCCAATGCCGTTCAAGCTCCTGTAAGCCAGCAATAATTTTTGTCATTTTTTCAATCGCACTTGCACCTTTAAGCTTTCCACCCGCATGGATCATTTGTCTTCTTGTTGCATCATGAAAGGTCTCGGTACTTTTTACAGTTATCCACCCTGTAATAACTCCTCCTTGACCTTGAATATGTAAATCACTCGTATCAACAACGATTGCAAAATCAGCTTTATACCCACGTTCACAGCATTGTAAAGTTCCCGCTTCACCGACCTCTTCTCCAATAACTGACTGGAATATTAAGCTACCAGGCAATTCCACACCAGCTTCATGAAGTAATTGGATTGCAAACATTGCTCCAGCTAATCCTCCCTTCATATCAGCTGCCCCCCTCCCAACCACTGCGCCATCTTTCACATATGGTTGAAACGGGTCTTTTTCCCAGTTTTCATCCTCACCTACTTCAGCAACATCGATATGGCCATTGATAATTAAGCTTTTGTACTGTTTTTCATTTACTCCTTTTAAGACACCAACAACATTCGGATCATTTGGATATACATCCCACATATCGATCGAAAACCCTTTTTCACGTAAAAAGCTAGCTACAAAGTGCTGAGCATCTTTCGTATTTCGTGCCGGTGGAGCAGGTGTTTTAAATTCAATTAGCTTTTTTAGTAATGAAATTAATTCATCCTGTCTTCTGTCAACCTCTTTGATAAGATCGGAAATTCTATGTGACAAATGTAACGCTCCTTTCATTTCTTTTTTATTGAAGTAGTTTTAGCCAACAAAAAAACCACTTCCGCAGAGAGAAGTGGTTTGAAATGTAAATATGATAGGCAATTTATACGAAAAACATGCACAAATATGCAATTCCATTATCATTCAAACACCTCTTCCCTACGCTAGTATTATCTAGATCAGGTAATAAGGGTCAAGACAAATGTCTCTCTCAGCTATAAAGCTCCCCTAGTGGTGAAGTCTATTAAATTTTTAAAACTCAAAATCTGTTTAACTAATTATCAATATTAATAACACAATCTACTAAGTTTGGCAAGAAGGAACGACCATTAAGAAACATTCATTTTATTGTCAACAGGTTTAACGGAAATGGATTTTCTTTCGAAGCGATCAAATAAAAAACCGAAAATAGATGCTAAAACCTGTTGAAATAACATACCGATAATAACCGGAACAGCCACAGCTGCCGGAAAGTATTGAACAGCAATAACCGCACCTGCACTTATATTCCGCATTCCACCAGTAAAAATCATGACTGCTGTCGTATCTCTGCTTTGCTTAAAGCATTTTCCAATGAACCAAGCAATTAAATAGCCTATAAAAGCAAGAGCAAACACTGTACAAGTTATTAGCAATAATTTCCTTGTTATATTTACTAAATATGGAGCAACGACGGCACCATTAATCATTACGACAAAGCCAAGCCCCAATTTTGAAAAAGGCGCTAAAGCTGTACCAACCTTCACGCTTTTTCCTTTTGTCCATTGATGAATAAGCATTCCGAGTATTGAAGGAATAACAACCATAAAAAATAATCCATTCATGATTGAGAATGTATTAATCTCTACCTTTTGTCCAACTAATAAAGCTAATGTATGTGGCACAAGAAACGGCGATAAGATTGTATCAAATAAGATAATCGCTAAAGCAAGCGGAATATTTCCCTTATAAATAGTCACCCATATAAAGCTCGTAATCCCGGTCGGAATGACTGCTGCTAATATAAGACCAGTTATCGTAAATTGGTCGTTCGGAAATATAATATGTCCTGTACACCAGGCGATAATCGGCATGATTATATGTAAGATGAGTAAAACTAAAACAAATGGTAAAGGACTTTTTAATACACCCTTTAACGAGGATAAACTCGAATTAAGACTCCCAGAAAATGTAATAAACGCAAAAATCCATGGGATTAAAAACGACAGTGACACGAATTGTTCCGTAAAAACGACGCCAATTACGACGCTCGTAGGTGTGATAAAAGGCATTAATTTTTCAAGTTGTTTATTAATTGATTGAAGCATAAAATTTCTCCTACTTTTACTGTTCACTTTTCTTACGTGAATATTCTTCTATTGTATCAAAGATTTTTCCTCATGTACGCTTACTTAAATAATTACACCTCTTGTTTCCAATTATTCTTAAACATAAGTTTAGCGATATTAACTAACACTATTTCGTAGAACACTCATTTTTAGTGAGGTGAAGTAATGCGTTTTTTTGCGTTTATGCTATTCATTTCTCTTTTTACAAGTACGATGGCTGATGAGGTTTCGCTTACCTTAAATGGTATGGAAATGAAAACAATAAGTCGTTCTGATTTCGCACTATATCCTTTTTCAGAGCTTTTCCTTGATCAAGATAAATATGACAATTTAGTAAAGGAATTAGAAGGCAGTGTTTACGAAAAGCCACAAAATGCTTCATTAGACAAAAACGGAAATATGATTAGCGAAAAAAATGGATACAAGCTTAACCACAAATTATTCAAAAAAAAGTTTAATTCCTTCTTTTTTTCTAAAAATAACGAAACAATTGAAATTCCGCTGCAGACGATTTATCCAAAAGTTGATAGTGAATTGCTTGAGAATATCAGTCAAAAACGAATTAGCTTCTATAAGACAACCTTTAATCCGAAAAATAAAGAAAGGGCGCAAAATATTCACTTAGCCTCAAATGCAATTAACAATTATGTTCTATTTCCTGGAGAAACATTTTCGTTTAATGCGATCGTTGGAGAACGAACAACGGAAAGAGGATATTTACCAGCCCCTGAGATTGTTAAAGGTGAATTAACTGAAGGAATTGGTGGGGGGATATGTCAAGTTTCCTCAACTCTATTCAATGCAGTTGACATAGCAGGGGTAAATATTGTAGAACGATATTCACACAGTCGGAATGTCACATATGTTCCGCCAAAAAGAGATGCTACTGTTAGCTGGTATGGACCTGATTTCAAGTTTCAAAACCTCCATCAGCAACCTTTGCTTATTCGTTCAAAAATCGTAAACAGTCACGTCATCATTGAAATCTTCTCTTCTGAAACATTTAGTATTCAGTAGAGAAGGCACTAGTGACATTTCATTTCAAAAGTTTATTGCTGTACATTGATATAAAAAATAGCACAGTTGTTTAAACTGAGCTATTTTTTATATCTTAAATAAGATTCATTTTAATCATTTAAATAATGTATATTCGCTTCATCATTTTGAACAAATACTTTTATATCCCCTAATGTTTTTTCGTTAACTAAAACCTCTATTTCCCAAATTCCTGATTGCGGAAAGGAAATAGTAGTTGATGAGAGTGAAGCTGGGATATCCCCGTTTATTTTTTTTCCTCTGATAATGTTTTATAACGATTTAAAGGAATTGTAGTATAATTACTAGGCAAATCTTGAATTGGCCCCTTTTTCTCAGAGATTTTCCCTTCGCCTATTACTTTTTGCTTTGTTTCAAGATTTGTGCAGATGATTCGCAAATCCCCTAGAGGTTTTTCATTTTCTAATGACCAAAAAAGCCATTCTATGTTCGTTTCTTTGTTCTTAATCAACGGGTTATTTATAAATCCATATCTATTTTCTTCTCCTCGTACTTCATAAACCATCATTACATCCTTTATTTTTTCACTAATTGTAAAAGTTTGTGTCAAGTCTGAATCATTCAGTTCAGCATTTCCCCTTGAAAATGCCTTAATGCGTTTCTGTGCTTGTTCTTTAATAATTGGTTCTTTCGCTTCAGCAACTAAGTTATTTTTTTCTGATGAACACCCGGATAATAGGATTGTACATATAATTAGAATACCAATGAACTTCATTGCTTCTCCTTTCGAATTTTGATTTTATAGATTAGTCGAAAATATCCGTTCTTGGTTTCACTTTTCCAAATTTTCCAGGCTAATGCATTTCATTGGAATAAGTACATCTATTACACTTTTTTAAGTTCATACAAAAAAATGAGACTATCTCAAGGCGAGATCATTTCCCTCCAATAAACACCGATATAAGGACGTATAATCATTTTTATAAATCCCAATTTTGTGCTTATGGAGTCTGACCCTTTGCTTTTTGAGACAGCCTCATTTTCAATTTATTACTCAATTAAAACATATTTCTTTTGAATAGTTCCTCGTTGTTTTGTTCTACATTAATACTTCTTTACCCTCTTCAATTGCCTGCAAGCACGCTTCAATCACTCGCATGTTTTGAATCGCATGCTCTCCGGTGTAGGAAGGATCTTGATCTTTTAATATAGCTTCTGATAAATGGTCTACTTCTAACACGTAAGTATCTGCAGGGAAAGTCTCAGTTCTTTCACCGTTTCCACTAACAACCTTCACAATGCCATCCCCATTGCCATGTTGATCTGGTCGAAAGGCATATGGTACTGTTATTTTTCCCTTTGTACCAACAACCTCATAATATTGGCCACCAAACATATCAAAGCTGCAATCAAATGTTGCTTGCACACCATTTTCAAGTGTCATTAGAACAGTCGTAGTTATGTCTACACCGGTTTTGTCATCAATCGTAGCTGTTGCTTTTATTAGTTTTGGCTCAGAGCCTGTGATCATTCGGATCACGTGGATGCAATAACAACCAATATCATATAATGCTCCCCCGCCCATTTCTTTTTTCATCCGAATATTTGTATCTCGGTCACTTAAATAAAAGGAAAAGCTTGAGCGAACGATTTTTACCTCTCCGATTTCACCATTTGCAATAATCTCTTTAACTCGTTGATTCATTGGATGAAATTGGTACATGAATGCTTCCATGAATTTAACATTCTGCTCGCGGCACACTGCAACCATTTCTTTCGTTTCCTCTGAATCTAAAGTTGCAGGTTTTTCACAAAGAACATGTTTACCATGCTTTGCTGCTTCAATCACCCATTTTTTATGCAAGTGATTTGGTAATGGAATATAAACAACATCTATTGAAGGATCTCGTAATAGCTCCTCATAGCTTGAATACGTTGTCGGAATATTTAAATCCCTAGCAATTTCGTTAACATTCTCCCTTCCACTTGCGATTGCAGCTACTTCTGCGAGTTTAGACCGATGAATAGCAGGAATAACTTGCTCACGGCCAATTTTTGCCGTACTAAGAATTCCCCAGCGTACCTTTGACATTTAGTTACCTCCTAGAAACAATGGTTATCTTCTAAATTTCGACAACCCTTCATTCAATTCCTTTGTTTGTTTGTAAACATCTTGATATAAAGAAAAGAGCTCTTTATATTTCTCGACGTTTTCTGCAATTGGTTGATAGACATTTGCTTGTTGCACAAAGAGATCGGCAATTTCCTGTAATGTAGAAGACCAGCCAGCACCATAAGCTGCAAGAATAGCGGCCCCTATTCCCGGTCCTTGCTCACTTTGTAATTTAACGACCTTTGCATTAAATATATCGGCCTGTATTTGCAGCCATGTTTCATTTTTCGCTCCACCGCCAATTGAGGTAATTTGCTCAATAACCTTTCCACTTTCACGGAATATTTCAATTGACTCATGTAGGGAGAACGTAATTCCTTCAACTACAGCTCGAGCGAAATCCTTTTTCGTATGAGCTCCCTCCATCCCAATAAAGCTAGCACGGATTGTCGGATCAGCATGAGGTGTTCTTTCACCTGCGAGATAAGGTGTGAACAATAATCCGTTCGCACCAACTGGTACTTCGTCAATCCCATCAAGTAATTGTTCAAAGGATTCGTGCTCAGCGAAAACCTCTTTAAACCAGCTAAGACTATAGCCTGCAGCTAACGTTACACCCATTGTATAAAAGGCATTTTCTTTACCATGATTAAAATAATGTACTTTACCTGCAAAATCACGATCATTTCGTTCTTCATAAGAAAGAACTACCCCTGACGTTCCTACACTACACAATGTTGTCCCTTCTGTTAAAATACCTGCTCCAATTGCCCCACAAGCATTATCAGCACCACCTGCAAACACCTTTGTTTCAGGTGACAAGCCTGTTTGATGAGCAAATTCATCTGTAAGAGTCCCAACACATTCATGTGATTCCACTAATGGAGGACATAGCTCTTCATTTAATTCAAATAACTGACATATTTCTGTACTCCACTTTTTCTCGCCTACATTTAATAGCAAGGTTCCTGCTGCATCTGAATATTCGCTATGAATCTTTCCTGTCATTCGGTAGCGTAAATAATCCTTAGGCAGTAAAAATACGCTAGCTTTTGCAAAAAGCTCAGGTTCATTTTCTTTAACCCACAAAATTTTCGGTAACGTAAAGCCTTCTAATGCTGGATTTTTCGTAATATCTAGCAATCTTTCTTTTCCAACAACATCATAAATTTGCTTGCATTGAGCTGTTGTTCGAACATCATTCCATAGAATTGCATTACGCAATACGCTATGTGATTCATCCAATAAAACAAGACCATGCATCTGCCCTGAATAGCTAATTCCTTCAATATCTGCAACATTACCATTAAATTTGCTAACTAATTCAGCTAACCCTTCACGAGTTTTTTCTACCCATTGCTCTGGCTCCTGTTCGCTATACCCAGATTTCTCATGGATTAGCGGATATGACTTCGAAACTTCCTCAACAATTGTTCCTGTCTGATTAATCAAAATAAGCTTAACTGCACTCGTCCCTAAATCAATTCCAATAACATATTTCACTATAAAAACCTCCAGTTTGTTAATAGAAAAAAACGAGGGATATACCACTTATGTATACTCCCTAAGTAACCCCTTACATTTAATGATTTTATAAAAATGGAATAACATATTCTTCTAATCTAGAAAAATCAAAAGCAAAAAACGTTATCAAAATTATAACATCGGGAAAAATGTTTGTCTATCCATTAAACTAAGTTTATAATGAAACAATACGAGTAAACAGATAGTGGCTCTTTCCTCCCGATAATATATCGAAAAAATCATATGAAAATCGTTTAAATAAGTGGGCAGAAAGTAAAACTACTATATAATGTAAAGAGAAGCAAAACTGTTGAAATTAGGTGAAATCGTTGGAAAGAATGACATGGAATCAACAAGTAGTGAAGAAAAATAATACATCTCTTGTTTTTCGAACAATAACACAGCAAGAGCCGTTATCAAGAGCAGATATCGCACAGGATTCTGGCTTAAATAAAGCAACCGTATCATCACTTGTAAATGAATTGTTAGAAAAACAACTTGTGTATGAATCTGGTCCAGGAGAGTCAAGCGGCGGCCGTCGTCCAGTCCTCCTTCATTATAATCAGTCAGCAGGATATTCAATCGGAATTGATATCGGTGTTAATTATATTTTAGGTGTTGTAACAGATTTAAAAGGTAACATAATCAATGAACAAAAACTATCCATGAAGGATTCAGCATTCGAAGACGTTCTTAATCGAGTAAAAAAAATGGTTTATACGTTAATGGAGCCACTCCCACAAAGTCCGTACGGCGTTGTCGGAATTGGTATCGGAATCCCTGGAATCGTTGATAAGCAAGGAAATATTTTGCTCGCCCCAAATTTAGGCTGGAAAAACTGTGAAATTAAACAACAAATTGAAGAAGAATTCAACATCCCAGTCATTGTTGA
This sequence comes from Metabacillus sp. 22489, assembly GCF_052044855.1. Lineage (NCBI taxonomy): Bacteria > Bacillati > Bacillota > Bacilli > Caryophanales > Bacillaceae > Metabacillus > Metabacillus sp. 22489. The sequence continues at coordinate 31,946 of NZ_JBQENT010000015.1, read as the reverse complement.
AAACGAAGCAAATGCAGGTGCATATGGTGAGAAGCAATTTGGAGTCGGAAAAAGCTTCAATGATATTATTTATGTCAGTGTCGGAATCGGTATTGGGGTTGGATTAATCTTAAACAATCAATTGTACCAAGGAGTAAATGGGTTTTCCGGTGAATTAGGTCATATGGTGATCCAAATGGATGGTGCCCCTTGTCGCTGTGGAAGTAAAGGCTGCTGGGAAGTGTATGCCTCTGAGCACGCACTCATCGATAATGCCAAAGATTTAGACGATCCAACACTTGAATCAATCATCGATTTAGCAAAAAATAACGACGAAAAAGCGATCGCCTTATTTGAAGAAATCGGAAAATACCTTGGCTTTGGCATCAATAATATAATCAATACTTTTAATCCAGAACAAATTATTATTGGCAATCGCTTAGCAATGGCAAAGCAATGGATTGAACAACCGCTCCAAGATATCGTCCAATCACATGCCCTTGCCTTTCAGCAAAAAAACCTACAAATTAGCTTTTCTCAGCATTCAACACATTCAGCTGCACTCGGCGTATCTGCCTTTGCTTTTGAGCAGTTTTTAGAAAATGAGTTACAAGAAATTTAAAGGTTCCTTATAATAGAATGGAAAAAAGACTTGATAATTGCAAGTCTTTTTTTCTTTGTTCAATAGCAATTTGGGTGAACCCATAAAATTTGTCAACTTATTAAAATTATCTGTCAACATTAGAGGAAAATCTGTCAACTTTAAAGAAAAATCTCTCAACTTTGCAGTAAAATCTGTCATTCGACATCATTCGTCATATTTTTTTACAAATAAAAAACCCGATCCTCTAAAAGAGAATCGGGTTTATCATTTTAAAAAGGTGCCGCGATTGCCGCATCGTATTATAGAGTTTTAAACCACCACTCCTACAAGTGGGTGTTTGCAGAAGCTTTCGTATCGTCCTCTACTCAGATGGAGGCATGATATTCCGACTTCAATATAAAACTCCCTATTTCAGCTTAAAGGTTAAAACTTTATAAGAAATGCGTACAGCGCAGCTTGTATAGTAATAATACTAAAAATGAACCGAAATTGCAACTCATGTTCTTATATTCTTTTCGTTTTATGAAAGTTCCCTTAATTGGTAAACCTCACCTTCTTAATAAGAAGGCCATCCTTGCGAATCCCAATACAAATCATTAATGAGCATTGTTGGCATTCCGTTGTTTTCAGCATCATAGGCATGACGAATAATTATATTATTATTGTAAACATCTTGATGACCTGGTCCCTTCCAACGAACATTACCTGCATCCATAATTGTACCGCCGCCATTCATCATGCTCACACCATTTTTATCGACGTATGGACCTGTAATATTTTTGGAACGGCCATAAGCAATTTTGTAAGTGCTGTTCACACCTTGACAGCAGCTATCAAAGGAAACAAATAAATAATAATAACCGTTTCGGTAAGTGATGCTTGGAGCTTCTATTGGATTGTTAGGAATATTTGGTCTTGATGCAATTGAATAAACTGTACCTGTTGGTTTCATCGTATTTTTATCTAATCTTGTTAATTTAATTCCACTCCAGAATGAGCCATATGAAAGCCATGGGTTTCCTTCAGCATCAATTACAAGGTCACCGTCAATCGCATTAAAATTAGAAGAGCTCGTTGATCTTACGACTAAACCATCATCTCTCCATTGTCCAGACGTTATACTATGGGTCGATAATAAGCCAATAAGTGAATTATTTGTACCAAAGCTTGAAACAGAATAATAAAGCCAATACCTACCATTATAATATTGAATATCTGGTGCCCATTGATTTGACTCATGGTTTGGTACATATGTTTTCCACCATGATGGAGCTGTCGGAAAAATAACTGGGGTTGTATACCAATTCGTCCCATTGTCAGACCGTAATACACGAATTCCATTTTTCCCTACTTCACCTGTTCCAAACACATACCATGAATTTCCTTCTTTAATTATTGAAGGATCATGGATCATTCTTTCTCCTTCAACATTCCAAAATGCCCCATAAGCCTGCTGGGGAACTGCGATCATTGCTAAAATGATGGCAATCCAAGAAAAATACTTCAACCGTTTCAAATTCATCTCCTCCTCTTTGTTCCTTAATAGTTACAATGGTAAAACCTATTTACAAACATCACCTCCTTCGAATATTAAACGCTTTCATTTTGTGTAAAAAAATAAGACACACGATGATACAAAACTACGAAACTCACAGTTTGCATCATCGAATATCTTATTATGTTCACGCATAGCTGTTGTATAAAGTTCGTTTTAGCTCACCATTTTGAGCCATTTGGAGATGGACATTTTTTGTTTGTGAATTTTGCTCGATATTCCACTAAGCAGCCGCTATAGGAGCAAGTAGTCCCATACATTAACGACGAACAGGCTTTACAAGTATCTAACCTTAAGTGATACACATCGTTTGAAACAATAAGTTGCTCATCGCCCTTATGCTTAGAAAGAATGTGTTCAATTTCTTCTCGTTTTATGATGACATTTCTTGTACAGCCTTTACATGTATTTGTTGTCATCTCTACCATCACCCTTTTTTATTCAATTGTTAAGCTAACAACTGACATTGGAGGTAATGATACTTGTAATTCGCCATTTTCAATTTTTGCACCTGTAAATTCAGTTGGTTTTACAGCATCTGGTTGTTCAAATGTATTATGTGCATCCATTGTGTCAGCCGTTAAGATCGTACCAGAAAGACTTGCGATTTGTTCTTTAATACCGCGAAGCTGGATCGCGAAGGATGCTGATTCTTTATTGTCAATATTACATAAGCCAATATGAACCTTTCCATCTTTATCCTTTGATGCTGTAATCGAAATTTGATCAACCTCTAGATCCTCATATTTATGACGATTCACATTAGCATCAACGGCTAAAAGCGTTGCATCCTGGTGTACTTTGTACATATCAAATACATGGTATGTTGGCGTAAGTATCATTTTTTCACCTTCTGTTAATACCATCGCTTGAAGTACGTTAACGGTTTGAGCGATATTTGCCATGTGTACACGATCACAATGCTTATGGAAAATATGAAAATGAATGGCTGCAACAACTGCATCACGAATTGTATTTTGTTGATAAAGGAATCCTGGGTTCGTTCCAGGTTCAACATCAAACCATGTCCCCCACTCATCAACGATCATCCCAACACGTTTTTCAGGATCATATTTATCCATAATCGTACTGTGTTTCGTAATAAGTTCGTCCATAAAATAAGCTTGTTCGACCGTTTTAAACCATTCATACTCTGGGAAGCCAGTTGCTGCACCCTTACCTAACCAGAAATCACCAGGTCTTGTATAGAAATGTAAGCTTAAACCGTCCATATAGCGACCAGCTTCACGCATCAACACTTCTGTCCAGTTATAATCATCTACATTTGCTCCACCGGCAATTTTATAAATTTTGTTATCACCGTAGTTTCTAACATATGTTTGGTACCTGCGATAAAGATCAGCATAATATTCTGGACGCATGTTTCCGCCACAGCCCCAGTTTTCATTGCCAACACCAAAATATTTCACATTCCATGGCTCTTGTCTTCCGTTTTCTTGTCTCCAGTTAGCCATTGGTGATTCGCCGTCAAATGTCATATATTCAACCCATTCTGACATTTCTTGAACTGTACCACTACCAACGTTACCGCAAATATATGGTTCACAATCTAGTAGTTCACATAGCAACATAAATTCATGTGTACCAAAGTGATTGTTTTCAACAACGCCACCCCAATGAGTATTAACCATACGTTTACGGTTTTCTCTTGGTCCAATCCCATCTTTCCAGTGATATTCATCAGCAAAACAGCCACCAGGCCAGCGAAGAACAGGGATATTAATTTGTTTTAGCGCTTCCAAAACATCATTACGAATTCCTTTTGTGTTTGGAATTGGCGAGTCCTCTCCTACCCAAATCCCCTCATAAATGCAACGACCTAAATGTTCAGCGAAATGACCGTAAATATGTTTGCTTATTTTCCCTTTTTCAACATCCGCATTGATTACAACTTTATTTGACATGATTTCATCCCAACCTTTTTATTATAGATTCATAGATTCATCGAAAAATAAGAGGTAGAGCATTTCGACAAGTATACTTGTTCATTCGATTAACTCTACCTCCTATTATGTTAAGAAACCTTATTTATAAACGACGTCATTCCAACGTAATTCATTTTTAAATGCATGTTTATTTGTATCATTGTTGATAACAACACACTCAATACCAACTAGTTCAGCAAAGTCTCTTAATTGATCAACTGTTACTTTGTAAGAGAACACTGTGTGGTGAGCTCCGCCAGCAACGATCCAGTTTTCTGCACCTTCGCTTAAATTTGGTTGTGGAGTCCAAAGAACTCGTGCAACAGGAAGATTTGGCATATCAATTTCAGGCTGTACAGCATCTACTTCATTAACGATTAAACGGAAGCGATGTCCTAAGTCAATAATTGATGCATTTAAAGCCGCACCGCTCTTTCCATTAAAGATAAGGCGAGCAGGGTCTTCCTTACCACCGATACCTAGTGGATAAACAGCGATTTTTGGTTTTGTTGCTGTAATTGTAGGGCAAACCTCAAGCATATGTGAACCAAGAACAAGCTCATTTCCAGGTTCAAAGTGATATGTGTAATCTTCCATGAATGAAGTATCTTCATTATCAGCAATAATTTTAGAAATGCGTAAAAGTGCAGCTGTTTTCCAGTCACCTTCTCCGGCAAATCCATAGCCTTGTGCCATTAATCGTTGTACAGCAAGACCTGGTAATTGCTTCATACCATGTAAATCCTCAAATGTTGTTGTAAATGCTGTATAACTTCCAGCTTCTAAAAATGCTTTCATTCCAAGCTCAATTCTTGCTTGGTAACGAATTGATTCACGAACAGGACCATCTTCAAGACCTTCTGGAACAATATCGTATTCTGCTTCGTATTCGTTCATTAACTCGTCGATTTCCTGTTCTGTCACTTCATTCATTTTTGCGACTAAGTCACCAATTCCGAAACCATCAACTGTCCAACCAAGCTTAATTTGCGCTTCTACTTTATCGCCTTCTGTAACAGCTACATTACGCATATTGTCACCGAAGCGCGCTACTTTTAAATGTTTGCTTTCAGAGAACGCAACCGCTGTGCGCATCCAGCTTCCAATCGTATTTCTTACATCACTGCTTTCCCAGTGACCGACAACAACTTTACGCTTTACATGTAATCTGCTACCCATAAATCCAAATTCACGGTCACCATGAGCGGATTGGTTTGTGTTCATGAAGTCCATATCGATCGTATCCCAAGGAATGTCACGATTAAATTGAGTGTGTAGGTGTAGCATTGGTTTTTGTAATGCAGTTAATCCAGCAATCCACATTTTAGCTGGTGAGAAAGTGTGCATCCATGTAATAATCCCGGCACATTTTTCATCAGCATTTGCTTCAAGACATAATCTGCGGATTGAATCTGCTTCTTTTAATACGGTTTTAAATACCAATTTATATGTAACCGCTGGGTCACTATCTAAGCCTTCTGTAATTACTTTTGAATTTGCTTCAACTTCACGAATTGTATCGTCACCGTATAGGTCTTGACTTCCTGTTACAAACCAAAATTCATATTCTTTTACTTTTAACATCTCTGATTCCCCCAGTAAGTTGTTATTGATTTACTTTTGATGTAGTCTTTTGACCGTAGTAAGCATTTGCTCCATGCTTGCGAAGATAATGCTTATCAAGTAAAAATTGGTCAATTGGCTGAATAGCTGGGTTTAATTGATACGTATGAAGGGCCATCTTTGCAACTTCCTCTAACACAACTGCATTATGGACAGCTTGCATCGCATCTTTTCCCCAGCAAAATGGCGCATGACCAGATACTAAAACACCAGGCATTGCAACTGGATCAAGACCAGCGTTTTCAAATGTTTCGATAATGACGTTACCTGTTTCCAACTCATACGCACGTGTGATTTCATCCTCTGTTAAAGGTCTAGTACATGGAATTTCTCCATAATAATAGTCTGCATGAGTTGTACCTAAAGCAGGAATTGGACGTCCTGCCTGAGCCCAGCTCGTTGCCCATGGCGAATGAGTATGAACGACACCACCTAGTTTAGGAAATGCTTTATAAAGCGCAATATGTGTTGCCGTATCTGATGAAGGACGTAAATCGCCTTCAACGACTTCACCATCTAAATTAACTACGACTAAATCTTCCACTTTTAATTCATCGTAAGGGACACCACTTGGCTTAATAACTACTAATCCCTTTTCACGGTCAATCCCACTGACATTCCCCCAAGTAAACGTTACCATTTGATACTTTGGCAGAAGTAGATTAGCCTTTAACACTTGCTCTTTTAATGATTCAAGCATTCTCTTAATCTCCCCTTTTTATGAAGGGTGGCACAGCTTGTTAAAAAGTGATGCTGTACCACCTTATATTTAGGTATTATTGAGTGACTTTATCCTTTTGTGTGACGCTTTCTCGTTTGATTTTCTTTAAGTTTTTCATGACATCATTTGCACCGCGTCCAAAATAGTCATATAGACGAGTATATTCAGCAAATAATTGGCTATATACTTCAGTGTTTTTTGGATTTGGACGATACACTGTATCTTTTAAACGTGCCATTTCTTTTGCAGCGTCTTTTATATCATCATATCCGCCACGCTCTTTACCAGCTGCCACTGCTCCGAACATCGCAGAGCCTAAAGCAGGTGTTTGAGATGAAGCTGAAATACGGATTTCCATATTTAATACATCAGCATAAATTTGCATCATTAACGCATTTTTCTCAGCAATCCCACCGCAAGCATACACTTCATGAATCGGTACACCGTTCCCTCTAAATGCATCAACGATAGTACGAGTACCAAATGCTGTTGCTTCGATTAGAGTTCGGTAAATTTCCTCAGGCTTAGTAAGCAATGTAGCACCTAATAAAACACCAGTTAAGTCAGCATCAACCAATGTTGAACGGTTTCCATTCCACCAGTCAAGAGCAATTAAACCGCTTTCACCAACTTCAAGCTTTGCAGCCTTTTCAGTTAATAATTGGTGGATGTTCATTCCCTTAGCTTCAGCTTCTTCATAGTAGCTTGCTGGTACACAGTTCTCAGTAAACCATTCGAAGTGGTCACCAACACATGATTGTCCTGCTTCATATCCCATAAATCCCGGGATAACGCCATCTTCTACAACACCACACATGCCTGGAACTACTTTTTCCTCTTCACCAAGTAAAATATGACAAGTTGAAGTTCCCATAATCATTAGAAGCTTTCCTGGCTCAGTAATTCCAACTGCAGGCACTGCAACATGGGCATCAACGTTTGCAATAGCAATTGCTGTACCAGGCTTTAAGCCAATCATTTTCGCCGCTTGTTCTGTTAATTCCCCAGCCTTTGAGCCAATTGGGTAAATGTCAGTTGATAGTTTCTCTTCAACAACATTTTCCAATCTTTCGTCAAGCGCCTTAAAGAACTCTTTAGAAGGATAGCTATCTTGCTTGTGCCAAATTGCTTTATATCCTGCCGTACAGCTATTTCTTTTCAGCTCTCCAGTTAACTGGTATGTTACCCAGTCTGTTGCTTCAACAAATTGGTCTGTTGCTTCATATATTTCAGGCGCTTCATTAAGGATTTGCCATAATTTTGGAAATAACCATTCAGAGGATATTTTCCCGCCGTATCTTTGCAAAAATTTCTCTCCTCTTGCTTCAGCAACCTCATTTAAGCGATTTGCCTCATCCTGTGCTGCATGGTGCTTCCAAAGCTTCACAAATGCATGTGGATGATTTTTAAATTCTTCGGTTAAGCAAAGAGGTGTTCCAAATTCATTTATCGGTAAAACTGTGCATGCAGTAAAATCAATCCCAAGTCCAATAACATCTTCAGGAGAAATGTTGGCTTGTTTTAGTACATCTGGAATCGTTACTTGTAAAACTTCCATATAATCAGTTGGATGTTGAAGAGCCCAGTCATTTTCAAGCTTTGTTACTCCATCAGGTAAAAATTCATCCATTACACCATGTGTGTAAGGTTTAACTGATGTTGCAATTTCATTTCCAGTACCGATTTCTACAAGTACCGCTCTTCCTGATTGTGTCCCATAATCGACACCAATTGAATATTTAGCCATTCTAGTCACCCCAGCCTCTTTCTTTCTCATACCCAAACATTTTTCTTATAAAATATCATTACTAGTTCATTTCTTATCATACGTACAAGTTAAAGGCTATTTCATATAGATAATTGTTAAAATTCAAATAGTAAAATACTAATTTTTTAAGTAATTCAACTTATACGTATAACCTTAATTAGATTTTAGCACTTATCGATAATTTTTCAATACAAATTTTCAATATTTCTTTAAAAATTGTACTTTTTTTGCCGATCACCCATCTAACTTATCCTTACAAGTTGGTTTTTTAACCTTTTTTGCGTTTTTTTCCGATTAATACAATCCCTTGTTTGTCTTTTCCCGTAAAAACGAGTGTAGGATTCCAGCATTCGTAGTCCCATGCTGGCAGGACAATGATTTCAGCACTTGATAAGTCATTCGTTAATGTTAGCTCAACTACATTATTCTGTTTTAATTCCCATGAACCTTTACTATTTTTGCTATGAACTTCTCCATCTCTAGTAAACTCATAAACTTCCGAACAAATCATTCCATTGTTATGTTTATCTTGTATAATAATATCCCATACACCTGGAATCTCCTCTTGATCGATAGGTTGTTCCTCTTCCCCTGCATATCTTTCTGGAGATACAAGCGGCCAGCCATCTTCAGTCCAGACAATTTTACGAATATGAAGACCGTGGTGGATTTTTGTTCGTTCTCCCCTAGCATGGTGACATATATAGAAGTTTCCATTGTCTTGTAAAACAGAGTTATGTCCCGGCCCGATCCAGCCTTCTTTGTCAGCAAATTTATAACCGCCGAGAATTTTTAAGCCTGTCTCATTCGGATCGATCTCAATGTCTCTCATATCATTGCCGTTAATATCAAGATAAGGACCTTCGATTCTATCCGAAACAGCTACGCGAATATTATAATCTCTGAATAATGAATCATATGAAACAAATAAATAATACTTTTTCAATTCTGGATGGTACACAATGTATGGACCTTCTATTGCAGCTTCAACACTTTTCGGACGGCGCGCTAAAAGAATTCCTTCATTCTGTTCGGCACGCTTCCCTGTGCTAGGGTCAATTTTACATAGATAAATACCTCCAAAAAATGATCCGTATACCATCCAAGGTATTCCGTTTTCATCAAATGTTATGTTCGGATCGATCGCATTTGGTCCTGATACACCATGCTCGGTTTTAATCACCTCACCTTGGTCTACCCATGGTCCTTCAATATGCTTACTTGTGGCTACACCAATAAATGACTGATTTTTACCGAATTGGCTAGCAGCATAATATAAATAATAAGTATCTCCATATTTAGCAACATCTGGTGCCCAAAGTCCTAATGCTCCAGTCCATTCAAACGCAGCTTCCGGAATTTTATCGAACGCATGTCCGACCCATTCCCATTTAATTAAGTCTTTTGATTTCCTAATTTGGATACCTCCAGACGGTGGTCCACCAACTTTTGCATCTGTTGAAAAGACATAATACGTATCACCATCCTTAATAAGTGCTGGATCGTGTACATTATGTATCGTCCATAATTTCTCATTGTTGGCGATTGATTCGTCATATAAATCATCTTTTACTGGTTCATTCGGATAAATCATTCTTCTTCCTCCTCAACAAACTGCTTTCCCCATATAGCAGTCCCTTCATTATTTAGGCCTGTAAAAACAAGTGTAGGCTTCCATTTTTCATAATCCCACTCAGGCAAGATTGTTACTTCATCAATCCAATAATCATCAGGAGCTTCATTTGGGGCATACCAATAAAGCTTTAATGTATTTTCGTCTAGCTCCCAATAATCTTCTCCATTAGCATCATTTATTTTTCCATTTTTTAATAGCTTAAGATTAGTAGATGTTTGCATGCTATCATCAAATCGCGGAAATTCGATTCTCTCCCAATTTCCTATTAAATTTTCTTCCTTTATTTGAGCGGAATCTTTCGGTTTTCCCGCATATCGTTCTGGAGATACAACTGGCCACCCATCTTTAGTCCATATAATTTCTCGTACATGGAGATGTGACCAATACAAGTCCTCACCAGCTCTTGCATTATGTGTTAAATAGTATTTGTCCCCCTCTTGAAGCAGACCATTATGACCTGTTCCAAGCCAGCCGCTATCATCATTAAATGCATATGAGTTAATAATTTTTGTTCCTGTATCAAACGATTCATCTGACGTGTCTATCATATTTTTACCATTGAAATCTACATATGGGCCTTGGATATCCTTTGAACGTGCAACCCGAACATTGTATGTGTCCTCCAAATAGCCATATGAGACTGTTAAATAAAACATATCTGTATCACGGTTATACATCATTGCTGGTGCTTCAATTTCAAAATCATTGCTTTTCCGTTTCGCAATGAGTGTTCCTTCTTCACCAGATTTTTTCTGCTTTCCTGTTGTTTTATCTAATTCAGTAATAAAAATCCCACCAAAGTAAGAGCCATACACCATCCACGGATTTTCGTTTCTATCTATTATGATCCCTGGGTCGATTGCGTTTACTGTTTTTTCGTCACCCTCTTTTGTTTTTATAACAGGTCCTTGATCTTGCCATGGACCTTCAATGGATGAACTAGTCGCTAAACCAATATATGAGTTTCTCGTACCGAACTGGGAAACCGAATAATAAAGATAAAATTGACCATTCATTTCAACAACATCTGGTGCCCAAAAGGTTGTTGTATTTCCATTAGTCCACGCTTTCGCTTCAGTTGATAAGTCATCAAAGACTCGTCCAACAAACTCCCACTCTATCATATCGTGCGATTTTCGAATTTGAATACCTGGAAGTGGAGTCCCTGCAACCATATAATCGGTTGAAAACGTATAATACCAACCATCTACCTTAATGATTTCTGCATCATGGGTATTATTCGTTGACCATTTTGTTTCATCGTGGATAATATCAACATTCACCTTTTCAAATGGTAATTCTTGAGGAGATGTTGGATATTGGGAATTTCCAAGCTTTTTAGGAGTTTGATTCGTTTGATTAATATAATAGAATCCAGCAAACGCCATTACGATGAGTAGAATCAATATCGAAATAAAAAGCGTGGTTTTCTTTTTTGTTATCATCATTATTTAGCTTCTTTCTCTATTAAATAGACGATTTACTTACTTTGCGTACATCCAATCGTTAAACAGTTTTTCCCTACTTTTCAATTATTAAGTGGCTGTAATTGATTATCTTTTTAATAGTAGAAAAGGCTGACTATCATCATAATCAGCCTCTCCTTTATTCAGATTGAATGCATTAATTTGTATCAGGTCTAGGAACTCCAAAGTTTGGCGTTCCATCCTCATTCCATTTAATCGCTTGAACGCGTGCGTGGCGATTTGGATCGTATAATGGATCTCCTTCAATCTCCTTGTAGCTTCTAGCATGATAAACAAGCAAATCTAGTGAACCATCCTCAGATACTGTAAAGCTGTTATGTCCAGGCCCATATTGACTATTAGCTTCATTTGTTGTAAAGACAGGCTCAGGTGATTTCACCCAAGACTTCGGATCCAATAAATCACTATCTTCATCTGCAGTTAATAATCCCATGCAATAATGATGATCAGTAGCACTTGCTGAATACGTCATGAAAATTTTGCCGTTTTTCTTTAAGATTGCTGCACCTTCATTTACTAAAAAGCCAATTTTCTCCCAATCATATTCTGGAGTTGTAATACACACTTGTTCACCTTTCAATGTCCAAGGATTCTCCATTTCAGAAATATATAGGTTTGAATTCCCTTCAATCTCAGGGTCTTTTTGTGCCCATACATAGTAGCGAACACCTTTATGCTCAAACGATGTAGCATCTAACGCAAATGATTCCCACTTCGTTTTTACTTGTCCTTTTTCGACCCATTCTCCCTCTAGTGGATTAGCTGACTCATTTTCAAGAACAAACATGCGATGGTCGAACAAACCTTCATTTGTTTCAGTTGTACGTGCTGCTGCAAAATATACATACCATTTTCCATCGATATAATGCAGCTCTGGCGCCCATATATTAGCACTCATTAATCCGCTTTCATGCTTTACCCAAATTGTTTTTTCTTCAGCTTCAGCTAAGCCTGCAATTGTCTTTGCACGACGAATAGCAATTCTGTCGTATTCAGGTACTGAACCAGTGAAATAATAATACCCATCTGTATGTTTATACATAAATGGATCTGCACGTTGTTCAATTAGTGGATTTTTTACGTTATATTCAGTCATATTAACAACTCCTATATCATTAATTTGATGTACATTGTAAACGGATCATATTCCAAGACATTCTTGGTAAAGTAATTTCGATATGATCTCCAGACTTATTGGAAACATCGACATTTCTTGGTTTCACATTGTCTGGATTAGCAAAATTATTAACCGCATTCAGATCTGTCCCATCCATAACAACATGCTCAATTACTTGGACAGAACCAAAGGAACGGAACTGTGCATCCAACACTAAATCCTCATCCTCAGAACAATTTAATGCAAAAATACTTAGTGTATTATCCTCTGCATTATAAGTTGTCGAAGATTGGACTAGCGGAATATCACCGTGGCGATTTGTCGCAAGCTTCGGTGCTTCTATTAATGTGTTTAGTACTTCCCCTCTACCATAATTAGATACTTGATAGAAAGGATAGAAGATTGCTTGTTTAATAGCAGGACCACCTTTTTGGGTGAAAATTGGCGCAATTACATTGACTAATTGGGCCAAGGAAGCCATTTTAACGCGATCGACATGCTGCAATAGTGTACACATAAGACCACCAAATACTAATGAATCTAATAACGAATAGATATCCTCTAAAATTGGTGGTGCTACTTCCCAATCCTTTAACTCAACCTTCTTTTGATACCATACATTCCATTCATCAAATGAAATATACATTTTCTTTTTACTTCTATATTTCGCTTGCACATAGTCAGCTGTACTTGCTATCGTTTTTATAAAGTTGTCCATATCAGCGAATGAACCGAGAAAATCATTCGTATCGCCTAAATTTTCGTAATAGCGGTGGCATGAGATATAATCAACATGTTCGTACAAATGCTCTAATACGACGCGATCCCACTCAGGGAAAGTAGGCATCTCAGCAGAAGAGCTGCCACATGCAACTAATTCAATGGTCGGATCTACCCACTTCATTATTTTCGCTGTTTCTCTTGCTTTTTTACCGTAATCCTCCGCACTTAGTTGGCCAATTTGCCATGGACCATCCATTTCGTTCCCTAAGCACCAAACTTTAACATTATATGGATCCTTGTGTCCGTTTTGGATTCGTAAATCACTCCAATATGTATTCCCTGGATGATTACAGTATTCTACAAAGAATCCAGCCTCTTTCGGTGTTCCTGTACCTAAATTAACAGCAAGCATCGGTTCGATATTTAACTTGTTTGCCCACTTCATAAATTCATCAATTCCAACCTCATTGGGCTCAGTCGTTCTCCAAGCAAGATCCAATCTTCTAGGTCTGTTTTCTATGGGACCGATTCCATCTGTCCAATCATAGCCTGATAAAAAGTTCCCTCCAGGATAGCGGACAATTGGTACGTTTAATTCCTTTACTAAATCCATGACATCTTTACGGAAACCATCCTCATCTGCAGTTGGATGTCCCGGTTCATATATCCCCGTATAAACAGCACGACCTAAATGTTCAATAAACGAGCCAAATAGCTTAGGGTCTACTTGACCAATTTTATAATTTTTGTCAGCAAAATAGGTTACTCGTTTCATATCATTTCACCTCTTATGTCGTTTATCTGTTATTTCCTCTAATTTGAAATGAATATTCTTAGAAAGCTGCCTACAAGAGACAGCCTTTTCGCGATTAAACAAAAAGTGGCAGGAATCCGGTAAACTAGCTAGCCCATTCTAGTTATCGAAATAGATTAGGCTAGCTAGTTTACCTTAAACCGCCACATGTATTTGTTTTTTCGTGTATCGCTGTAATTGCTTTAGCTTCCTAGCATTATCCTTTGACACCTGAAATCGCAACAGATTCGATTATTTGCTTTTGGAAGACGATAAATACAATTAACATTGGTAATAACGATACAACAGATGCAGCCATAATTAGTGGGAAATCACTTTGAATGGCATAGGTAGCATTAAAGTTCGCAATAACAATTTGTAATGTTTGTTTTTCCGGTGAGTTTAAATATAAAATTGGCGCTAAATAATCATTCCATATTGCCATAAACCATAAAATCAATTGTGCAGCAACAGCAGGTCTTACTAATGGGAAAATAATACGATAGAAAATCTTAAAGTATGAGCATCCATCAATTTTTGCTGCTTCAATTACTGAGTTCGGAATACTTGTTAAATACTGCCTTAAGAAGAAAATCATCATAATATTTCCGAATAGCCCAGGAACAATAAGTGGCAATAATGTATCGACCCAGCCAATTTGTGTAAAAATCATAAACTGTGGAATCATTACAACTGGATATGGAATCATCATTGCTGTTAAAAGCAATAAGAACAGTTGATTTTTAAACGGGAAATTCAATTTACCAAACGCAAATGCAGCTAAGGCTGACGTAAATGTACCAATAACCGTTACTGACAATGCGATAATTAAGCTGTTTTTAATCCCACTTAAAAGCGGACCCTTTTCCCAAATTTCTTTGTATTTAATCGGATCAAATGATTCTGGGATCCAAACTGGAGGCAATGCATATACCTCTTGAATGTTTTTAAATGAGGTAGCAACCATCCAAATTAATGGTGCGATCATAAATATTGCACCGATTGTTAAAACGACGAAAATAATAATGTTTGTTATTCGTTCTGTTTGTTTTAAAGATTTATATTTTACTGTTGGTTCGGTTTTCTTTTCTACTACTGCTTCCATTTCTACCACTCCTTTCTCATGCAAAAGCGTCGATTAATCAAGATCGTATGATTGTTTTTCGTTCACTCTAAATTGAATTAACGTTACGATAAAGATGAATATTCCTAATACGACAGCCATTGCAGAACCATAACCCATTTCAAAGTTTCCAAAAGCCTTTTGCCAAATATAGAATACAGCAGTTGCTGAAGAAAACTCTGGACCACCAGTAGGTGTCATAACATTGATCTCTGTAAAGAGCTGTGCCCCTCCGATGATGTTTGTAACAACGATGAAGAATGTAACAGGTTTTACCATTGGTAGAGTAATATTTTTGAATACTTGGAAAGCATTTGCACCATCTAATTTAGCAGCCTCGTAATAAGTTTTCGGAACACTTTGTAATGCCGCTAAATATAAAAGCATACTGTATCCTAAGCCTTTCCATACAGTCATTAAAATTAAGGCTGGTTTTACTGTGTCTTTATTCATTAACCAGCTAGGACCGTCGATTCCGAAGATAGCTAAAAATTGGTTTACTAAACCGAAGTCACCGTTATACGCAAACTGCCATAAAATTGCGACTGCCGCAATCGATGAAATAACAGGGATATAATATATTGTTCTAAATACTTGAGTACCAGGTATGCCGCGGTTTAAACCGATTGCAAGTAATAGCGCTAAAACTAAACCGATTGGAATTCCTAGCATCATAAATACAGTATTGTACAATGCTTTATGGAAGGACTCATCTGTTAACAGGTCAATATAGTTTTGTAAGCCAATCCACGTCATTTGACCTAAACCGTCCCAGTTAGTAAATGAGCCATAAATGGAATAAAGTGCTGGAGCTAATGTAAAAACTAAAAATCCAATAACAGGTGCAGCAATAAAAATATAAGCATTTCTTCGCTCACTACGATATAACTTTGAAGTTGATGTTTTCATTTCTTCTCCCCATTTCTCTTAAAAGGCTACGAGTTAAACCTTAACTACTAGTAGAGAGTTAATAAGTTAAGAGGGTGCTAGCCTATTACTCTAGCACCACAATTCATTAACAGGTTATTTCTTTTTAGCTGTTTCCTCTTGTTGAATTGATTTGTCTAATAATTCTTGCATTTTAGGTTGAGCTTCTTTTACATATTCTTCAGCAGTTTTCTTACCGTCTAAGACAGGTTGAATATTTTTGAAGAATTCATCATACCATTCACCAGTGTAAGTGAAGTTTGTTGGTAAATCACGACCGTATTCGCTAATGATTTGTAAATATTCTTTCTTATTTGCAGGCTTGATTGAAGTATCATTAGCCCATTCTTCTGCTACTTTAGTGTTATTTGGTACTTGAACTTGTTGGTCAACTAATGCTTGTTGTCCTTCTTCATCAGCTGATAAATATAAAGCAAGCTCTGTAGCTAATTCAGGGTGCTTTGTTTTTGCAGATACACCAATTCCTAATGAACCAATCCAAGCACTTGTTTCTCCAGTTGAACCAACAGGCCATGGAAGTAAATCAAATTCAAATTTTAAATCTTTAAATGCTGCTAAGTCCCAAGGAGCAACTGGGAAGAAACCAATTTGTCCTTGCATGAAACGTTGGTACGTATCAAGTGTTTGTCCCTCAGCAATAGAAGGTGTTACACCGTGAACGTTTTGTAAATCAGCGAAAAATTGTAATGCTTCAATGAATTTAGGGTCATCTACTGTTACTTTTGTATGTGTTTCATCTAACCAGTCAGCACCATTACTCCAAACAAATGGTTGTAATGACCAGTTAACATTTAATCCAGTTCCCCATTGGTCAAGCTTTCCATCACCATTGTTATCCTTTGTTAACTGCTTGTTAACTTCTAACCACTCTTCAAGTGTGTATGGCTTGTCCGGATCTGGTAATTCGATACCAGCCTCTTCGAACATTGTTTTGTTATAACCAAGTGCAAATGGTCCTAAGTCTTTCGGTAAACCATAAATCGCGCCTACACCAGCTGTTTCTCCATCATATCGATATTTGTTAATACCAGCTTCCCAAATGCTTTTAACTTGTTCTGATCCTTCAACATCCTTAGTGATATCCTTTAATACACCAGAGTTAACATATGCTTTTAAGTTACCAGGATTGTAGAAGAATACATCAGGTACACTCTTACCAGCAATTGCTGCTTGTAATTTCGTATCGTATTGATCACCAGTTGTTACTACTACTTTTACTTTTACGCCAGGATTTGCTTCTTCAAATTTCTTTACTACATTTTTATAGGCAGTTTGTTCATGAGGTTGTCCACTAAACATGAAAGTTAAATTTTTAGTGCCACCTTCTCCTCCAGAACTATCTTTACTGCCACATGCGCTTAGTACTCCAGCTAACACTACAACGAGAGCTGCTAAAAACATTAATTTGCTTAGCTTCTTCTTTGATTTTTTAAACAATTTAATCCCCCCAAAGCTTATTTGTTAGATAAGAGCCTTACGCAGCAATTTGTAGAATCTTGTCTATATTTTTACAAATTGTTATGTAAGCGCTTCTTTAAATCAATAGTATTATACCTGTTCGTACATGTCAACAACTTTTTTTAAAAATAAGTACATGTAAAAAATATGTCGATCTATATGTACGTACATCTATTGATTTTCCGCCTTTAAACCTGTAAGGATTTATTCTCTTAACAAATTTCAATTGACACTTTAATTAAACTGTTTTTTCTAATTATCATCTAGAATAGTTGCTTCCTCGTAAGTCCTGAATTCCACTCCTAAAATACTCAAGGGAAACAACAGATCAAAAAAAGAGAATGCTTCAAAAGTACATCTGTTACGTAACTCTTGAATCATTCTCTTAGTTTAATTTTCTCTTTTTAACTGTTGAACCGTTTTAAATTTAGCATAATAACTAAAAAAGGCGAAATACGCGATTGCCACACCCATTAGAAATGGCATTAAAAAGGTTAATTTTGTTAAGCAAAGATAAAGAATTGCCAAATTCATAATTCCAACGATTAAGCTTTTCCCTGGGTGGATAATCATAAATATCAAGGCTTGTTTAAAAGCAGGGAACAACTTGATATTATGGTGAACAATCACAGCAAAGAAATACGTTGTAAAAATGAAAAGCAAAAGTAAAATCATTAATAAAATGATTGTTACATATATGTTTTGTTTAACTAAAAAGGCAATATCCGCAATTCCGATCGCCCAAAGTGGTACAAGGATAAGCCCGCCTAGTAAACTCTTTCCATAGTTTTCACGGTATAATGTCCAATACTGTTTAATAATTGAAAAATCATGTTCACCGATAATCCACTTTCTCACAACACCGAACATAGCAGATGTAGCTGGGAAAAACAAAAACGGGGCTAAAACCGCTATGAATAGAAGATTCATAACGATAAATGGGACATCGTCTGTTAACAAAATTGTAAAGACAAAAAAGCTAATCGGCAAATTAAACAATACCCATAAAAAATTAGTTAACGCGAAACGTGTAAACCATTCTAATAGTTTAAAAATCCCTTCAAAAACTGATGTCGATTGCATATCTGTCCCTTCTATCTACTTAAGATTTTCTTAATGATCTCATCATATTCCTTAATAACCAATGAAGGTTGATGATGTGATTGCGGCTTACGATTTCGGTAATTAAACCAAATCGATTTCCACCCCGCTTCAATTGGTGGTGCGATATCATTTTCCCATGTATCGCCAATATATAGACATTTTCCTGCTGATATTTTCACCTGTTTTTGAACATATTCAAATACCCTCTTGTCTGGCTTTGTCAGACCGATGCCATCAGAGATAAAGATGAGTTCATTTGAAATGATACGGTCAAGTTGCAATGCTATTATTTTTGACATTTGATGTTCTACTGGTCCATTCGTGATAATTCCAACAACTTTATCTTGATTTTGCAGCTCTTTAATAATTGATTTCACATGTGGAAATAACTCAATAACTTTTTGTTCATATTGGTAACGTTCTTGAATTTCTATTGCTTGTTCATTTGAAAGATCTATTTCGAATTCTCGAAGAGCGCATTTTAATCTTTCGCTCCGAACCTGCTCTAGGGTCAATTCACCTTTCGTATATGACTTCCAAAGCAAATCACTGTAAAAACGCACTCTTTTATAAATAACCTCATAATTTGCTGGGTCTATTTGTAGTTTCGCGTATTTAAGAGCAGATTGAAAAGGCAATAATTGGTCATACAATGTATCGTCTAAATCGAAAAATATCGCTTCTGCATCTGGAAGATTATACAGCATGATGTGTACCTACAAGCTCATTCCAAAATTTAAGCATTGTATAACGATTTCTTAATAAATGCGCCTCGTTTAAGCTATTTTGAACAAGCTCAGCATCAATTTTTAAATCAGACGGCTGCGTAGGTCCTTTTACCTTCTTTAGTAAATCCCCTACAGTATCTGCATTTGGTAAAGAATCGATTACCTTCTGGATCTCTTCTTGCTTTTCTAAAATTGCTGAAATGATTTCCTTTTGCTTATCCTTTAATTCTGCTAATCTCGTAGAATTGCTTATTAAGTCTTTCACATCATTTTTATAAAGCTTCAAAATTAGCTGTGTTGACACTCCAACCTTTGCTCCATGGAGGACTTGCGGCTTGTCTTGTTTTAAAAATTCCATTTCCCAATAATGTGACAAATGGTGTTCTCCTCCTGATGCTGGTGATGAATGACCAACTAACAGCATCGCTAATCCTGACTCTATAAGTGATTCGATTAAAATTCGAATTCCCTCTTCATTTGCTGCTGCAATGAGATCTACATTGTCGACGCATTTTTTTAACGATGCCTCGGTTATCGATGCTGATAAAGAACAATATGGTTCACCTGCCGTTAAATGTGAGAACCTCCAATCAGCAAGCGAGGTGAATTTTGCTAGCATGTCACCAAAACCAGCAGCAATCATTTCCTGTGGCGCTTCTTTTAAAATCGTCAAATCCGCAAAAATCGCAATTGGGGACTGCATTTGATACGTTGTTTTTACCCCTTTAATGACTACAGGAGCACCCATTGAATTAAACCCGTCAACAGAAGGGGCTGTCGGAACAGAAATGAATGGTTTCCCCATTTTAAAGCTGGAAAACCTCGTAATATCATGAATTGTACCAGAGCCTACTGCAATGACAACCTCAGAATCCTGTGATATCCCTAACATCGCTTCAATAAGTGCGATTTCATTTGCGATTACATCACCTTGTTCATTCGGCTGAATCAAAACGACTTCAGTTTTTACATTAGATGCATTTAACGCATCTGATAGCTTTTGCCCCGCAACATTAAATGTAATCTTATCTGCTACAATGGAAACTTTGCGATATGACTTGCTTCTCATGTATGAACTTGCTTGTTCTAAAGCATCATGACTAACGACAATTTCCTCAATTGTACACTCAAAATGATCGTTACCACATGAACAATCCTTGGCAAGATTTGAAAGCTCAGTTACTGAAAGCATTAAAAATTCCTCCTTTTTCTCTGTTCAATTCAACAGCCAAAAGTATGTTTCTGCTTCAAATTCCCTTAAATAACATACTTCGATTCATTAGAATTTTTAGAAATGGCACTTGTAGAATTTCTTATGACAATTTCGGGTTCGTAAACCTTTTGTCTCGTTTCCTCCCAATCACCATTTTCAACTGCAGATACGATCCACTTCGCTGCTTCAATTCCCATATCCATCTTTGGATGAGTAACAGATGTTAACTTTATTTCACTTGCCTCTGCTAAATAAGAATCATCATACCCAACAATTGACAATTCCTCAGGCACTTTAATTTCAAGATCCCTTAATACATTTAGCACTTTAATGGCAATTTCATCATTGTAACAAACAATTCCCGTCGGTTTCTCGTCTGAAACGAGTATATCCTTCAATTTTTGAAGATATGATCCTTCTTTTTCCTCAGTTGTATACGTAACAATCATTTCTGGGAAAAACTGAATATTATTTTCACGAAATGCTCTAATAAAGCCTTGCATCCGGTTTAACCCTTGATTATCGTCACTTTTAAAAATCCCGATAACTTTCGTATGACCAAGTTTTATTAAATGGTCCGTTGCGATAAAACCGCCTTTTTCATCATCAAGAATTATATTAGGAGGATTTAATTGTGGATAATATTGATTGATCATTAAATAGGGAATTTGGTTTTGTTCCATTTCAAGATAATAATGAAGGTTTGGATTATAGCTACTACTTCTTGTTGGTTCTACGATTAAGCCATCAATATTTCGGCTTAACATCGCTTCTAAACATTGCTTTTCCTTTTCAGGATCATTATCCGTACACGCAAATGTTAATGAGTAGCCATGTGATGATAGGTATGATTCAATTCCTTTAATAATTGATGGGAAAATATAATCAGAAATATAGGTTGTAATAACACCAATATTTTTTCCTGTCGAGCTTACTGGCTGAATTTGGATTTGTTCACGTCGGTTCGATACAAATGTACCTGCCCCTTGCTCACGATATAACCAGCCTTCATGAACTAAGTCTCCAACAGCCTGCCTCACCGTATGTCGACTTACTTCGAACATTTTTACTAGCTCATTTTCCGAATATATTTTTTCTCCAGGTAAAACCTTTCCTTCATCTATCCATTCTTTTATTTGATTTTTAACCATGCTTGCTTTTGTTTGTTGAGCCATTATGTCACCACTTTCAGCTTGTATGTTACGAATTTAACTTATTCGTACAACTAAAAACATTATACACTAAGAATTGAGATTTTTAAAAGATTCTTTCTTCTATCAACTATTTATTCCGAAAAGCGGAAGTGCCTCGCTTAGCCCCGACAAGCATAAGACACAAAAGAAATGAAGATGCTCTATATCTTCAATTCTTTTGTGGCTTATGACCTCGAGGGGCTAGGCACTGGAGCTAGACATCCCGAAAAGCGGAAGTGCCTTGGTCAGTCCTGACAAGCTTAATACGCATAAGAAATGAAGGTGTTCTTTCATCAATTCTGATGCGGCTTGGACTCGATAGGCTAGACATATGCGAAATACACATGTACGTTCCACGGTAAAAAACAATCATAGCAATCGTTCGCAATGATTTTATATAAATTTTTACCTTTTTATTATTAATTACAAATATAAGCTTGTCCAATTGATCAATATAAAGATGCAAACAAGTTCACTTTATCACCTATACTATTTTCAGAATAACTTCTCTTTCCATTTACAAAAATGAGTTGACTACTTATTAGTCAACTCATTTCGATAATCCGTACTTATTAACAGACGTTATGCTGCTTTGTTTTTATTATAAATATCGAATGCAACAGCTGCTAATAAAACTAACCCTTTAATTCCTTGTTGCCAGTCAACACCTAAACCTAATAAGGACATCCCGTTATTCATAATCCCCATAACGAGACCACCAATAATTGCTCCAGGTACAGTTCCTATTCCACCGTAAGCAGATGCTCCTCCAATAAAGCAAGCTGCAATGGCATCAAGTTCAAATAGGTTACCAGCTTTTGGTGTAGCCGCATTTAAACGGGCTGCAAAAAGTAAGCCTGATAATGCAGATAAAACACCCATATTCACAAATACCCAAAATGTCATCCGTTTTGTTTTAATCCCTGACAATTGAGCAGCCTTCTCATTTCCACCAATTGCATAGACATGTCTACCAGCTTTGGTTTTATTCGTAATAAATGTATAAAGGACAATTAATATCGCTAAGATGATTAAAATATTTGGAATTCCTTCATATGCAGCTAGAACATATGTGAATACATTTAACACGGCAACCATACCGATAAGCTTTAAAATAAACAATCCTTTTGGCTGAACATCAAATTGGTATTTTACTTGTGTGCTTCTAGCTCTCAGCTGAGTAATGATAATGATGACAGATAACACAATACCAATGATAATTGTTAATAGATGTAAGGATGAGGCACCACCAATATCAGGAATAAATCCAGAGCTTATCTTTTGGAATGATTCCGGAAATGGAGCAATTGATTTTCCTTCTAGGACAATCATTGTTAAGCCTCTAAAGAGAAGCATACCAGCTAACGTTACGATAAATGCTGGGATTTTTACATAAGCTATCCAAAAGCCTTGCCAAGCTCCAATCAATGCACCGACTAATAATGATACGATAACCGCAACAAACATTGGCATTTCATAATTTACCATTAGAATGGCCGCAACCGCCCCAACAAAGGCTGCAACTGATCCGACCGATAAGTCAATATGCCCCGTTATAATAACCAATACCATTCCGACAGCTAAAACTAATATATAGCTATTTTGTAAAATCAAATTCGTAATATTTAAAGGTTTCAACAACAGTCCATTTGTTAAAATCTCGAAAAGAACCATAATGAATACTAAAGCAATAATCATACTATATTGTCTCATATTATTGCGGAGCAATGATTTAAAAGGAGATTCATTGCCTAAACTAGGTTGATTGTTTTGAATTGGTGTTTGCATGAAAATTACCCCCTTACCTTACTTTTAGTCATATAAGTCATTAGAACTTCTTGATTTGCTTCCGCTCTTGTCACTTCACCGGTGATCCTACCTTCATTTAACGTATAAATTCGATCACACATCCCTAATAGCTCAGGAAGCTCTGACGAAATCATTAAAATTCCTTTACCCTCACTCACTAACTCATTGATGATCGTGTAAATCTCATATTTTGCCCCAACATCGATTCCTCGTGTTGGCTCATCTAAAATTAAGATATCAGGCTCAGAATAAATCCATTTACTAAGAACAATTTTTTGCTGGTTCCCACCGCTAAGATTTCCTGCCTTTTGAAAAATACTTGGTGTTTTAATTCTCAGCTTTTTACGATATTCTTCAGCTACTGAAATTTCCTTATTTCTATCTAAGATAAAGTTTTTCGAAATTTTATTAAGGTTCGGGAGTGAAATATTTTGTTTAATATCATCGATTAAAATTAAACCGTTTCCTTTTCGGTCCTCAGAAACATAGGCTAAGCCATTATCGATTGCTGTTGCAACATCAGGTATTTCTACCTGCTTCCCATCCTTAATGATTTCTCCACTTATCTTTTTCCCGTACGTTTTACCAAAAATACTCATTGCTAGCTCTGTTCGCCCTGCTCCCATTAGTCCTGCTATCCCAACAATCTCTCCTTGGCGAATATGAAGGTTCACATCGTCAATGACCTTTCGTTCAGTGTGTAACGGGTGGTACACATTCCAATTTTTCACTTCAAATATTGTCTTCCCGATTTTTGGTGTTCGCTCTGGATAACGATTTGTTAAATCTCTTCCAACCATCCCTTTAATAATTCGATCCTCATTGACCTTATCTTTTTTCACATCCAATGTTTCAATTGTTTGGCCATCGCGAATAATTGTTATTGAATCAGCAACCTTCTCAATTTCATTTAATTTATGAGAGATAATAATTGCTGACATCCCTTGCTCTTTAAACGCTAATAGTAGATTCAATAAATTTTCGCTATCATCTTCATTTAACGAAGCAGTTGGTTCATCAAGGATAAGCAGCTTTACTTCCTTCGATAATGCCTTTGCTATTTCTACTAGCTGCTGCTTTCCAACCCCAATCGAATCTACTTTTGTATTAGGTGATTCCTCCAAGCCAACTTTTTTCAGCAACTCTCTCGTTTTCATCGTTGTTACATTCCAATTAATTACACCGCTTTTAGCAATTTCATTACCGAGAAAAATATTTTCTGCAATCGATAGCTCTGGGATTAACGCCAATTCCTGATGGATAATGACGATACCAAATTCCTCACTCTGCTTAATATCCTTAAACGTACATACTTGATTTTGAAAGAGAATATCTCCTGTATACGTACCATAAGGATAAACACCGCTTAATACCTTCATTAAAGTTGATTTCCCTGCCCCGTTTTCTCCACATAACGCATGGATTTCTCCTTCGCGGACCTTTAAATTAACATTATCGAGAGCTTTTACCCCGGGAAATTCTTTTGTAATGTTTCGCATTTCTAATATGATGTTTGACATCTTTTCATTCACCTACTCTCCCTTATTGTCCAAGCTGCTCCTTCGTATAATAGCCACTATCTACTAAAACAGACTCATAGTTTGTAATGTCAACAGAAACTGGGTTTAAAAGATAAGCAGGAACGATTTTTTTCCCGTTATGATATGTTTCCGTATCATTTACCTCCGCTTCTTTTCCATTCAGAAGTGAATCCGCCATTTCTACAGCCTTCTTAGCTAGTTCACGTGTATCTTTAAAAACGGTTTGTGTTTGTTGTTTATTAATAATCGATTTGATTGATGCAAGCTCAGCATCCTGTCCTGTTATGACAGGCATCGGCTTTTCAGCACTTCCATAGCCAATACCTTTTAATGAGGAAATGACTCCAATGCTTATTCCATCATATGGTGAAAGAACAGCATCAACTCGTTCTGATGAGTAATATGCACTAAGTAAATTATCCATCCGTGATTGTGCAAGTGCTCCATCCCATCTTAATGTAGCTCCTTGATTAAACTTTGTTTGATTACTTCTTACGACTAGCTTGCCTGATTTAATATAAGGTTCAAGAACTGACATCGCTCCATCAAAAAAGAAGTAAGCATTATTATCATCAGGAGAACCGGCAAAGATTTCGATATTAAACGGACCATCCTTTTCCTTTAAGCCTAGCTTTTCTTCGATATAAGTTCCTTGTAAAACTCCAACCTTGAAATTATCAAATGTTGCATAATAGTCGACATACTCGCTATGTTGAATTAAACGGTCATAAGAGATAACCTTTATTCCGCGTTTGTTAGCACGTTCTAAAACACTTGTCATACCAGAACGGTCATCAATCGGTGCAATAACGAGAACATCAACACCTTTTGTAATCATATTTTCGATTTGTGCTGTCTGATTTTCGATAACATCCTCCGCATACTGTAAATCTGTTTTATACCCTAGCTCTTCAAATAATCTTTTCATGTTTTCGCCATCATTGACCCATCTCTCAGATGATTTCGTAGGCATTGAAATACCAATATACCCCTTTGTTTCACCATTCACCTCATCTATCCCACAGCCTGATAAGGCAATAAGTAAGATAAATACTAAGAATAATGTAAACGATTTCTTTTTCACGTGTGCCTCCCCCTTTCTCCTTAACTAGCAAAAGATCTCGCTTTAATGTAAGTGCTATCATTTTGCTAATCAATAAAGCTGTTAAGAAATTACTAAAAATATACCATCAAAAAAATAGTAGGTCTTTTCAATAAAATAACTATTTTTATAAAAAATTAACTTTTATTTAAACGCTTTCATTACTTTTTTTGTAAAAATCATTAAATCGTGAGTTCAACGGCAAAAAGGCTTAGAGAATATCTTCGCTAAGCTCGTTTCCTACATTCATTTTATCTATCCTAATTTCCTTTAAATACAAAAAGGGTAGCAGCTACCCCTTTCACAATAATATTAATTTCGTGGATCTACATAATCAGGATAATCAGTAATAATTGCATCAACATTCATTTCAAAAAGAAAGTCTGCTGCTTCTTGACTTCTTACCGTCCATGAGCCAATTTTCATACCAAGAGAATGAACTTGATTCACTAATTCTTCTGTAACAATACCATAGCTTGGGTTAAACCAATCTGCATAAGTAGAAAATTCTTGTAATGCTTCTGTTGTTGTATCTGCTCTGTTAGAAGTTAATACACCAACTGGAACCTTAGGAAGAAGGTCGTTTACCTTTTTCATCGATTCAAAATTAAAAGACTGTATAATGATTTTTTCGTTTTGTGGCTTATCTAGATTTCGTTCCTTTAATGCCTTTGCTACTTGCTCTTCAATTCCAGGATAAAGCTCTGGAGCCTTTAATTCTATTAAAATTCCAACCTTCCCATGGTAACGCTCTAATATCTCTTCAAATGTTGGGATTTGCTCTCCAACAAATTGTTCTCCTTTCCAGCTACCCGCATCAAGACTTCTTAGCTGATCAAATGTTAAATCGCCAACTTTTCCTGTTCCATCTGTTGTCCGATCGACTGTCGTGTCATGGATTAATACTAATTTGCCATCTTTACTTCTTTGCACATCGATTTCAATATAATCGGCTTTCATCTCAACAGCTAAATCAAATGCAGCAATTGTATTTTCAGGTGCATAACCTGTTGCTCCACGGTGTGCTACATTATCCACCTGTTTTCTTTCGCCAACTGTTGGACTTTCTGCAAAAGCTTGATTGAACGAGCCGAATAATAATGAAAAAGCAACCCCTGCACCTACTAATAATTTTTTGCTCATTTTCTTCATCTCCTATTCTATATTGTGTACAAATTAATTCTAGAAATAGTATGTTGAGCTAGTTAGTAGAAATATTTAAAGATTGATGAAGATTATGTTAACAAAATTCCATCTAATTCCTTAATTTTATTTACAAATTTTTTATCGATTTAATAGAATCGAAATAGACGTCTCTACGCCATTATACCTATGACTTATGATTTCTGAATATGTGAGCCCCTCTATAAACCTTTTAGATACTAAGTCGTTTTAGAACATCAAAGATATATATAGTTTAAAAAAATCAAAAGACTAAATCTATTAGATTTAGCCTTTCAAGCTATAGCATCATATTTTGCTTCCGATACTTAATCGGAGATACCCCAGTTACCTTTTTGAAAGCGGTACTAAAATAATGCTGGGTATCATATCCAACCATTTCAGCAATTTCAACGATTGGCATATCTGTTTGATTCAATAATTCAATTGACTTTTGAATTCTCATATTTGTAACGAATCTGACAAACGAAACGCCTAATTCCTGCTTGATTATTCGGCTTAAATAGACAGGTGAAACGTGGAGATGGCTTGCGACACGTTCTAATGTTAACGAAGGGTCTGTGTAATTTTCCGTGATAAACTGTTTTGCTCGTCTCACGATTGGCGATATTGCTGCTTCATTTTCCAATTCATCACTCAATAGCTGGTAGACTTCCTGTACAGAACCGACACTTTCCTCAATATGCTTTTTTACAATATTCACAGACATTTGAAGTGCTTGATAAAGATCATGTTCAATTTGGCACCAATTTTGCTCTTGGTAATCATCCCAAATAATCACGACAAAACGCTCTGACACATCTAAAAACAGAATATGGTGTTTTGCTTCTAAGTGACATGTTATCTCATTTCGGATAGAAGTAAGAATGATTCCTTTCTCTTTTTCATTAAGGAAAGGTTTTTTTGCACTATATTCCGGACAATGGATCATAACAAGCTGTTTTGGGATTTCCATTGGAAGCTCAAGAAAGCTGAGCTGTCTTTGAACTTCAGCATCTTCTAGTTTTCCCTCACTCCATTCTCTAGCAAACTTCTCACGGAGCAAAGGCATATTTTTTGCAAGCTGGCTTGATGCAATGCTTAATAGTTCATCTTGTTTAACGAATTCTTCTAGCTGTTTTTTCACCCCTAGAAGTACTTCCCTCAGCTGAAGTGGATCTGCAGGCTTTAAAATATAATCTGTTACCTGTAATCTAACAGCCTCTTGTGCATATTTAAACTCATCATGTCCTGTAATAATCACTACTTTACAGCTTGGAAGCTTGTTACGAATTTCCTTAATCAAGCTCAAGCCGTTCATAATTGGCATATTTAAATCAACTAATAAAATATCTACCTGATATTTTAGCGAAAGTTCCAAAGCCTCTTCTCCATCTTCCGCCTCAGCGATAACATTCATACTAAGTGAAGACCAATCGACAGAGTCGCGTATTCCTTCACGAATAATCGGTTCGTCGTCTGCTATAAGCACATTCCAAACGGTTTTTTTCATCGGCAAATCCTCCTCTCTACACGATTATTTCGGTCGTTCCTTTTCTATCGGTAAAACAATTGTAACAGTTGTTCCATTCGCAATTTCGCTATCTATTGAAATCCCATAAGCTTCACCATACGTTAGCTTCAAACGCGATTGAACATTCATCATTCCATAGCCAAAATCCGCTACTGCTCCCTGTTTATTTTGTGTGTCGACGTTGTTCAACTTTTGTCTTATCAATTGCAGGCGATCACTTTCAATACCTTTCCCATCATCCTTCACGGTAATGACGAATGTATTGTTCGAGACCTGCGCTTCAATATGAATATGTCCTGGCCCTTTTCTTTCTTTAATCCCATGATAAATAGCATTTTCAACAATCGGTTGAAGTATGAGCTTCACAATCATGAAATCATTAGTTTTCGGGTCTATCTCGAGCGTATAATTTAATTTGTCACGATATCTTGCTTTTTGGATTTTTAAATAGCTTTTAATATGCTCAATTTCCTCTGAAAATAAGATAATGTCATTTCCTTTATTTAAGCCAATGCGAAACAGCTTAGATAATGAGGCAACTACTTCTGCAACATCTACTGCCCCTTGCTTTCTAGCCATCCAGCTAATCGTATCCAACGTATTATACAGAAAATGAGGCTTTATATGGGCTTGGAGACTGCGGAGCTCCGCCTCTCGTTTTTGCCGCTCTTGACGTTCCGTTAGCTTTAGTAGCTCATTTATCTTTATAATCATCAGATTAAAGCTTCGTCCAAGCATCCCAATTTCATCTTCTCTGTCCCCTTTATAGCGAATATCAAGATTACCTGATTCAACTTTTTTCATAAAAGACATCAATTGGACGATTGGCTGAGACATCGAATTTGAAAGATAATAGGATGCTGTCACACCGAATAACACGACTAAAAATACAAAGCAAATGACGAATAGATGAATCGTTCTTACCTCAACAACCGATTCATTTGATGAGAAAATCCCAACGGTTGTCCAATTTGTAAACGGTTGCTTTTGATAGATAAATTGCAGCTTATCCCCATCTATCTCTTCGGAAAAAAATCCTGAGTCCTCAACATTTAGTAAACGCTTTGGAACCTCGTTAATTAACGGATTGGCCGGTGCATAAATTTGTTCTCCTTCTTCATCAATCACCATAAGATAGCCAGATTTTCCTAATTTCACGTTTTTTGTAGCCTCTGCAATGACGCGTAATTTTAAATCGATCAATACAACTCCTAATACCTTTTGAGTTTCCGGCTCGATAATCGCACGGACAACAGTAACAACCTCGCTGTTTTTATAATTTACATGACTCGCAAGGCTTCGCTCTTTTGGATGACCGATAATTTTAACGATCCCTTCATTTGCTACCGCTTCCTTATACCAAGATTCTTTCGTAAGATCCTTATTTCCCCTCGTGTATAAATCATTACTAATATACTCTCCCTGACTGTTAACGACTAAAATGCTTGCAACTTCTGGGTAAAGTGTCGATAACCCTTGCATAAATTGCCTTATCGAATAATCCTCATCCTCAGTAAAAGCACTATTTTGCTCAGTAAGAAATTCTTTTATTTCCGGATCCATTGATAAAAGATAGCTTATATTTTGCATATTGCTAGCATATGATTCAAGCTTCTTATTTACTTGATCAATTAATTGTAACGTATGCTCCGTTTCTTGCTTATCAATGATTCGCTCAACCGTATATCCTGTTAAGCTGCCTAAACCAATTGAAGGAAGGATACTAATAATGAGCAATAGGGCGATGATTTTATGTCTGATCGGAAAATTATTTAGTTTGAATGCTCTATGGATCATGAATGTTCAACTCTCGATCGTTTTATTTCACTCTGCATAAAAGTCTTCCACATTTTCTTTTGTTACAATTGATATCCCTGTATCTACATATTTAGGTAAAATCGATGTTTCATTGCTTATATTGTTTGATGCCATTTCTTGATTATATTGATAAAGAAACTGTAATGACCAATAGCCCATATTCCATGTTCCTTGCGCGAGTGATGCAGAAATATCCCCCTCATGAATTTTATCAAGCGTTTGCTTATCCGTATCAAAGCTAATAATCTTTATGTCATTGCCTTTGTTTGTCGATTTTTTTGCATTAGCAATGCCTACCCCACCATTTGCCTCTGTTGTAAAAATACCTTTTATTTCAGGATAATCCTTGATTATTTCCGATGCGGCCTTTTCCGATTGAAGCTGATCGCCTTTACCATCTTTAATCGCCACTACCTCCATATTTGGATATTGCTTTTCAATTGTTTCGACGAAACCATCTGTTCTTTCCTTATGATTTAGCTGATTTGGCAAGGTTATGACCCCAACCTTTCCTTTCCTACCTAGTAATTCAGCCATTTTATGTGCACCGGTTTCACCAGCCGAGAAATTATTTGTACCTAAAAAGGAAAAAGCCTTACTCCTTGGAGCATCTGAATCGAATAAAACAACAGGAATCCCTGCTTCAACAGCTTTGTTAATTGTTGTATTTAATTCATGAGGATTTATTGCAGAAATCGCAATACCTGCTGGCTTTTTAGCAATTACCTGTTCAAGGACAGTAATTTGCTCATGTGAGTCATACTGTGTTGCCCCGCGATATTCCGTCGATACATCTAATTCATTTGCTGCATCCTCAAATCCTTTTATCGCATTTTTCCAATAATCAATCCCTGCCTGAAACGTAACCATCACATATTCCCTTCCGTTATCATTCAATTCAGTCTGCTCTGGACGGAAAAGACTTGTTAGAGGTTGCTTTAAGTGATAGGCATAAACATAAAGAAAAAATAGGAAAAATAAAAGTGCATATACGATTAAAAGCTTTTTCACTTGTCGACACCTCTATTACTACCTTTTTAGTTTTCATTATACACATGTATAGTTACTCGTTCATTCCCTTATTGTAGCAATAAGAGATTTGTAAGGGAATAACCTAAAAACCCTTTCCTATTAAGGAAAGGGTCAGACTGTAGACAAACTCGATAAAATCGAGTTTGCATACAGTCTTTTTTTATTTAAAATATTTATTAATAGATATTTTAGAGGTGATGGATAATGATGACAAGAAACAATAATACTGA
>NZ_JBQENT010000014.1:0-112411 GCF_052044855.1 Metabacillus sp. 22489 | reverse complement strand
AATTAATGTAGTGGGACTTGGGGTGACTGGCAAGTCTTTTTTTATGCACCTATCAAATAAAGTGCAGGACTTTGCATTTTTCTCTTGCAAAGGTCTGCACTTCTATTTTGCAATACACAGGAATTACGGAAATGATTGATATTAATAGGAAATAAAGGTATTCTCCCTCTGGAATACTTAAAAAAAGAAAGAAAAAGAAAGAAGAAACTACTAAATTTAAAAAACAATAGGGGATAATATTTACTGTTTTAGATAATTCTTCATTGAATATTTTCAATTTTATTCTCCTTTTTAACTGCTGTTGTTTATTTAAATATAGCTAATAATAGTTCCACTGTTTTCTAAATCCAAAAAACCCTAATATTACCATTTTCTTTTATTATACTATAATTGCTAATTAATTTTTTAAAAAGTAAATATATTATCAAACTCTTTATATATTGAGTGCGTAGAATATCTTGTGTAAATGGATAAATAGAAAAGGAATTTTGTCATTTGAAACTATTCTTGTTCCTCTTAGGCAAAAAAGAGGGGATTAATGTGATGCAATATTTTTTAAATCAACTACAGAAACAGTGTATTTCAAGAAGGATTCCTATCTAAGACTGCCGAAGCAGTACCTACTCATGTAATTTAATAGTAAAGAAAAGTAGGTGAAAAAATGCTACCAACACAAAGTATTCTAGCTACTTGGGAGAAGTTTATCGACTTCCCTATGGAAACACTAACAAAAGTCTGGATATATAACGAAGGAAGATATAAAAAACAACGAGATGTCTCTCTCATGCGGGAACATAGACAACAGTATGGAATAACGGGTAACTGTTTTGACCTTGCTATTTGGTTGTTAGATGAATTTAAAAAAGATGGAGTTGATGCTTATCCTATTGGTCATAGTTTGAAAAAAGAAGCTGCCCATGTAGCTGTAGTAGCAATTAGTGAAAATGGTCATCGTTTCTTGTGTGATTTAGGAGACCAATGGTTAAATCCAATTTTAATAGATACACATAGTGAAGATTTTGTTAATGAGCAATTGAGTGGCTTTTTCCCAGCTGCAAAGGTACAGGTGAAAAATTATGAACATAACACGGAAATACTTTATTATCGACCAAACGGAAAGATTTCTAGACAAATTTATAATACGCTGCCAATAGAAATGGATGATTTTTTGCAGGCTGCTGAGTATTCCCAAAGCCTAATTAATCCAAAACCCTTAGTAGAATGTAGAATACCTTACAAAAATGAGATTGCTCATTGGGAATTTTACAATTGGGAGAGTTTTTTAAGTACAAGCGAAGGCTTATTTATTGAACCGAAATTAGAAAGTTTAGAAGAGATGGTAGAGAAAATATACCAAAAGACAAAATATGATAAAAAAATGTTGCTGAATGTATTGGAGAAATATAAAAATTTTCAGAGTAAGGCATAGATCATATAAACTGATGTAATAAAAGAAAACCTATATTGCCTTGAATTTCAAGATTATGACGAATGTACTAAAATTAACGGGTAGCGATACTTCAATAAAGAGGTATCGTATTTTTTGTTGAACAAAAGCGGAAGGACAGCCTAATAAGAAATCTTATAAAAATATAAGATTTTTAGCGACATATGTTTTTGTGGACTATTTTTAACGCTAAGTATTAAATTTACCTAAAATAATCAATATTTCGCTTTGAAAAGTGATTCGATCATTCTTTTTTGAAATTACCATATATTTGTAAAAAAAGAATTGATAATAATTTTATAATAAATTATCTTTATTACATCAATATTGATCAATCATTTTGACGAAAGGAATGAATTGATATATTTGACGTCAATGTGTCAATCCGAAAATATAAAAATGAATAATAATCCTATTTGGAACTTTGAAGATTTAATAAAAAAAGATTATTCCAATATAGCAGGCATTGCGATTATAAAAGATGAACATTTGATTTATGAAAAATATTTTGATGGTTACACGAAAGCGGATGGATTGCATATAGCATCTGTAACAAAAAGTATTACATCAGCTCTTATTGGTATTGCAATAGATAAAGGATATATTAAAAATATAGAACAGAAAGTATTAGAATTTTTTCCGGATTACACAGTAAAGCGTGGCGAAAAAACAATCCAAAATATCACCATAAAAAATTTAATGACAATGACTGCACCATATAAATACAAGTCTGAGCCATATACAAAGATTTATACAAGTGATGATTGGGTAAAAGCTACATTGGATTTGCTAGGGGGAAAAGGTGGTATTGGAGAGTTTAAATACACTACCGTTGGGACACATGTTTTGTCAGGTGTTCTTGCAAATGCAACTGGTCAATCTGTGATTGATTTTGCTACAGAGAACTTATTTAAACCTCTTGGAATCAATGCTCCTAACCATGTATTTATACAAAATAAAGAAGCCTATTTAGCTTTTCTTAAGGATAAATATGTAACTGGTTGGATAGTAGACCCTAAAGGTATAAATACCGCCGGCTGGGGGCTTACTTTAACGCCACGGGATATGGCAAAAATAGGTCAGTTATATTTAAGTGGCGGGTTATGGAACGGTAATCAAATTCTATCTTCTAAATGGATAGAGGAAAGCACAAAGGAAAAAAGTCGATGGGGAGAGTTGTCATATGGTTACTTGTGGTGGATTGTTGATGATTGCTATGCAGCTTTAGGTGATGGTGGAAATGTAATTTTCATAAACCCTAAAAAGGAAATGGTCGTTGCGATTGCATCTCGCTTTATGCCACGAGCAAAGGATCGAATTGAATTGATTAGAAAGCATATTATGCCATTGTTCGGATAGAGTCAAGAGATTGCGAAAACTGTCGGGTGCGATGCTTCTATAAAGAGGTATCGCATTTATTATTCAACTAACTAAAGACAAGTGCAGAAATTAAAAATAAGAGATACAAGCAAGATAGAGGAGGTAACTAAGTGGAGAAAGATAAGTTCCATCGTGCATTTGGTGTGTATGGTCTTTACTTTAAAGATGGAAAACTCTTAGTGATAAATAAAAATGGAGGTCCATACATAAATCGTTTTGACCTTCCAGGGGGAAGTCTTGAGGAATCCGAAAGCCTAACAAATGCCATGAAAAGGGAATTTCTTGAAGAGACAGGGTTTGAGATAGAAGTAGTCAGGAATTTAGGTGTTACCGACTTTATGTTGCCGTGGGATTGGGAACAATATAGTCACGTTCATCATATTGCAGTGTATTATTTAGTTGATAGAATCGGTGGACAGATTGTTAATCCTAAACAATTTGATGGACAAGATTCACTTGGTGCTTTCTGGGTTTCGGAGAGTGAAGTAACTTTAAATAATGCTTCTCCATTGGTGCTTAAAGCTTTTGAATGGTTAAAAAATGGTGACTTAGGCTTAGATGTAGAGTGCTATGAACATTGGGAAGTAAAAAAATAATGTTGTTAAACTGGGTTCTATACTTCAATAAAGGCATCGCGTTAATGAGGTGAAGACAGTGAATCAAGTCGGAAGATATGCAACAAGTGAAAACGTTGATGATGTTGAACTGATGAAAATGGTCATGGAGCTAACTGAGAAGGATAAAATGGTTATGTGGTCTGAAGGCTATATCGATCAAGTGATTGATAAGCTCCCAGTGTTTGCCCGGGACATTTTAGAGAACCGGAAGCAAAATTGGGAGAATACGATGGCATTTTATCAAAAACAACTTAATGACATTGTAGAAAATGACGAGTTTAAGAAACAATTTATCGGGGAGCGCAAGGCGTTTGCTCTTTTTGTTATGGAGCACTATCCCGAGTATCAATCATTATTGTTTGCCTATTATGATGGAAAACTGAAAGTTTGTTTACCGGCGAAGATTCAGTACGAGGAAAAAATACTTGCATTAAGTAGTTAGATTAATCAGATTATAGGGCTTGCATTCTGTTTCTATTATCATTACAATAAAAGTAACTTTTTATGGAAACGGAGGTGTAAAGAGATGGAGAGTTCTATGTTTGTACGTGTACAGTGGTTAAAGGTCCTTTATTTGTGCCGTGCAATTTTTCATGATGCAGTTTTCCAAGGGGGTAGTCTGCCCTTTTTTAGAAAAATTGCATAATGAACTAGAACGAAACACATCTCTTTACCCAAATTAAAAAAGGTAGTAAGGGAGTGCTTTGATGCACTCTTTTTTCATGCTTTTTTTACTGCGGTATCTTTAGATGCACGCAGTTTTTTTATTTGGTAAAGCGAGTGTTCATGAAAAAGGAGAAGAACATGATCGTATGTAGTGTTAATCATATAGCAAAATCATTTGGCGGAAATCTTATTTTTAAGGATTTATCGTTCGAAATACATGAAGGCAGCCGCATTGGGTTAGTTGGGAGAAACGGCAGTGGGAAAACCACTTTATTACGACTGATTGCTAATCAAGATACGGTAGATGAGGGGGCTATTCATTGGAAAAAAGGGTTAAGAATAGGATATCTAGCACAAATACCTGCTGATTATCAAAACTTAATCGTAAAGGATGTTTTAAAAACAGCCTTTGAACAATTAGTTTCAACTGAATCAAAGTTAAGAAAATTGGAAGTGGAAATGGGTCAGGAAATCGCTCCAAGAGATTTACAAAAATTAATGGAGCAATACGGCAAGCTCCAGGATGATTTTATTTTAAATGGCGGTTATGAAATGGATACTCAAATGGAGCGTGTCGCCAATGGGTTGAAGATCACTGAACTACTCGATAAACCATTTTCCCTATTAAGTGGGGGAGAAAAAACGAAAGTAGGCCTCGCATTAAGCTTGCTAAAGAAACCAGACCTTTTACTGCTGGATGAACCGACGAACCATTTGGATTTGATGGCAATTGAGTGGTTAGCTCAGTTTTTAGAGGAATATAATGGGACGATTATCTTAATATCACATGACCGTTATTTCTTGGATGAGGTCGTGACAAAGGTATTAGACATGGAAGATGGTGAAATTGACCTTTATCATACGAACTTCAGCGGCTATGTAAAGGAAAAAGAAGAAAGACTTTTAAGAGAATTTCAGGAGTATCAAGAGCAGCAGCGTAAAATGAAAAAAATGAAGGAAGCGATTAAACGTCTGCGCGATTGGGCGAATCGTTCAAACCCGCCAAGTGCCGCTCTTCATAAGCGCGCCACCAACATGCAGCGTGCACTCGATCGAATGGAAAAGCTTGAACGACCAAAAATCGAAGTTAAAAAGATGGGGATAGATTTTGAGGCGAATGACCGCAGCGGAAAAGATGTCATAGTGCTTAAAGGTGTTTCGAAAGGCTTTGGTAGTCGTTCCTTGTTTGAAAATGTGAATATGCTTGTTCAATACAAAGATCGAGCTGCAATCGTTGGTGAAAACGGTACTGGAAAGTCGACTCTTTTAAAGCTAATTCTCCAAGAATATGAACCAGACAATGGAATGGTGAAGGTTGGAAGTAATGTAAAAGTCGGTTATTTATCACAACATGTTTTTCATAACATCGGTGATGAAAAACTGATTGATGTGTTTCGTTCAGAAGTATCCGTGAATGAAGGGGAAGCAAGACATATCTTAGCTAAGTTCTTGTTTTACGGTCCAGCCGTTTTTCGAAAGGTCAATCAGCTAAGCGGTGGTGAGCGGATGCGTCTGCGCCTCGCACAGCTGATGTACCAGGACATTAATCTGCTCATTCTAGATGAACCGACGAACCATTTGGACATAGATTCCTGTGAGGTATTGGAAGAGGCATTGGAGGACTTTAACGGTACAATCCTTGCCGTTTCCCATGACCGTTATTTCCTAAATAAATTGTTTACGAAAATTTATTGGCTAAAAAATGGTACTGTCCATTTCTTTGACGGAAATTATGATTGGGCAAGGGAGAAATTAAAGATAATACCACCAGTGGAAAAACCTGTACAGGTGAAGGTTAGTCCAGAAAAACCGAAAAAAACAAACAAAAACATGAACCTTGATGACATTGAAATAAGGTTAGAAGAACTTGAAGAACAAATTCATTTGCTAAAAAAAGTAATGGAAAACGAGACGGATGTCGAAATAATTCAAGGGCATTTTATTAAATTAGAGGAAATGGAGCTTGAAAGGGAGCAACTATATAAACTGTTAGATGAAGTCGTCTAGTGTTTACTTAGCTTCACACTCCGTAGATTGTAAAGATGATATAGGTAAACGCACAATTGCGTTGAGGGAATGACAGTCGTAAGAGATAGCTCTTTTGATATGATTTATTATCGCCTCTATTTAGATGCTTATGGTTGGGAATATTGGCATAATTGAATACAAGAAAGCTGCATTGTTTTATCAACCAGCTAGGGAAGAATGGGGAATCTCTATAATATGGGGAAAAAGCATTGCTCCGTTTAGAAAGATTATGTAATTTTTATGAAAAGAAAAGCCGACAATAGTGATTGTGCATTTTGAAAAAATTGACAGATGAAGGACACCTTAAAGCATTATTTTACAGATAAAACAATCTTTAGTGAACATTGAAATATGAGGGTTTAAGATAGGTTTTGAGGAACTTTTCAGAGTTTCTTTAAAAATAGCTACCATAATTGGTGGCTATTTTTAATAATTATCTGAATTTTTCGTTTTCAATTATAAGTTTTTATGATTAAATGAGGACAGAAAAGAGAGAGGATGAAGCAAATGACGCAATTTACAAATGTCAACATCAATACAAAGGCAAATATTTATTTTGATGGAAAGGTAACAAGTAGAACGGTAGAATTTCAAGATGGAACACGAAAAACTTTAGGAATCATGCTTCCTGGTGAATACAAATTCTCAACATCTCAAAAGGAAGAAATGGATATCCAAGCAGGTATTCTCGAATATAAAGTAAATGGACAGGAATGGAAGAAAATCGAAAATAGTGGAGTGTTTTATGTGCCTGCAAATGAAAGCTTTCTTTTAAAGGTTTATTCTGTTGTCGATTATTGTTGTTCGTATCTGACAGAAGAGGATTGAATTGATTATATATAAATAAAGTAGGAGGAGAGGACCTAATAGCTTTTGGTTTTCTCCTTTTATTTTTATCAATAAATACTACCAAGTTTTGATGTTTTTGATTTAACATTACTTAGTCATTAAAGGTATATCGATAAAATCTTCTTAGACTTGTCTTTTTATTAAAAAGGGATTATTAAAGAGAAAACGGGCATTTGAAATGCTAATTCATACTTGACGCATCGGAATTGTTAGGTATATGATAAATATATAGGAAAGTGCGATTGTTTTATAGAAGGTTCTATTCCAAAGTGATGGGTTTCTAAATTCAGATCTTATAATCATGTTACATGAAGCAAAATGATTAAAGGAGTGTTTCATATGAGAAATAGCATAGAAAAAAGAAGACAAAAACTTATAAATAAACTTGTGATGTTTAATATATATAAAATTGATGGTAAACAGCTTTATGAAGTATCACTCTCATCATTACAAGCAGAATATAAAAAAATCCAAAAGCAATTTCATCCACATGGTGAATTTGATTCCATTCGCTGGACGTAAACAGAAAATATAGAGGGGCGGTTCTTCAACATTCATTGTTGGAAGAAAAGGACCTTCCCTCTGTTTCCTCTTTCAAAAATTAGTGAAATAGTTTATATTTGGACTAATCAATAAAAACAATGGAGGAATTTCCTATGACCGAGAATCACCAATCAGAAGCACCAAAAAAGAAAATTAGTCTGCAAGAGGCGATTAAACAGCAGCTTGAAAACAAGAAGAAACAGGCCCAGTCCCAGTCCGGCAAAGGCAAAATGAATGCCGACCTTTCACCAAAGAAAATGAAAAGCCAACAAACGAAGAAAACAAGCAATACGAGAAGAAAAATGGGTGTCTAATGAATGGACAAAATCGGAAGGATATCATACCTGGCATCACGGTTGATATTGTGTTAAAAAAGGACCAAAAAACAGGAAAGCTTACTAGAGGCATCGTGAAAGATGTTCTAACAAACTCAGCCACACATCCCCATGGCATCAAAGTAAGACTAACTGATGGGCAGATTGGGCGAGTAAAGGAAATTCACTCTTAATATTTCAGTTGCATTCGGGGACAGTCCCCCGAATGCTTTTTTACTTTAACTACAGAAGATTTCACTCGAAAAACAGCGTTTTCTTAAGGGGATTTTTACAAACTAGCAACTATAGTAGAGGTGAATCCCCTCTTAATGCTTTATTAAGTTAACGTGATGGGGGACTGTCCCCACTATTTTTTGTTATAATTTGTACTAGGTAACTACTTGAAACGAAGAGATAAGGTGATGACATGCTACCCGAAGTGAAGATTTCTGTACGTGCATTAGTTGAATATGTTTATCGGAGTGGGAGTATTGATAATAAATTTCGAACGGCTACAACACTTACAGAAGGGACCAAGGCTCATAAGGTTATTCAAAGTACGTATCAGGAAACCGATCAGAAGGAAGTGTTTCTAAAGACTGAATTGGAGTATAAAGAGATGATATTCATCGTTGAAGGCCGCTGTGACGGGTTAATTGTTCGTTATGATGAATTACTTATCGATGAAATTAAGTCAACCTCTAGGGATTTAGCTGAAATAAAGGAAGATTCCAACCCTGTACACTGGGCACAAGCGAAGGTTTATGCTTATATGTATGCAAAAGACCATGACCTAGAAGAAATGAGTGTTCAACTAACATATATTCATGTCGTCACAGAAGAGCAAAAGAAATTTCTAAAACGTTTTTCATTTCAGGAGCTTAAGCTGTTTGTAGACGAGCTAGTGCATGACTATTACCCTTACGCATCCCTCATGAATGAGCATCACATACGTCGAGATCAAAGTATCCAAGACCTACAATTCCCATTTGAGGCCTATCGAGAGGGCCAACGAAAGCTTGCTGGTGCGATTTATAAAACAATCGCAGAGGAAAAAAATATTTTTGCAAATGCACCTACTGGAATTGGAAAAACGATTTCGACGATATTCCCAACAGTTAAAGCGATGGGGGAAGGAAAGCTAGAACGAATGTTTTATCTAACGGCGAAAACGATTACAAGGCAGACGGCTGAAGAGGCTTTTTCACTAATGAAAAACAAAGGTCTTTGTATGAGTGCAGTAACGATAACGGCTAAAGA
Organism: Metabacillus sp. 22489; assembly: GCF_052044855.1. Classification (NCBI taxonomy): domain Bacteria; kingdom Bacillati; phylum Bacillota; class Bacilli; order Caryophanales; family Bacillaceae; genus Metabacillus; species Metabacillus sp. 22489. Next base: position 103,307 of record NZ_JBQENT010000014.1, on the reverse strand, counting down.
TAAAATATGTTTTAAAGAAGAAACAATTTGTCAGAAGGAGTATTGCGAGTTTGCGAATGGCTATTATGACCGTGTTAATGAAGCGTTTTTAGACATATTTTCGAACGAAACGTTCATCAATCGAACAATAATCGAGAAATATGCAAGAAAGCATACGCTTTGTCCTTTTGAATTTTCCTTGGATTTAGCTTTTGTTGCGGATGCGATTATTTGTGATTACAACTATATTTTTGATCCGAAGGTATCGCTGAAACGATTTTTCGATGAACATAAGCGACAGTCTGCATTACTAATTGATGAAGCCCATAATCTTGTTGACCGTGCGCGTGAGATGTTTTCAGCACAATTACAAAAATCAAGTTTTCTTACCATAAAGCGTGAATATAAGGGAACCAATTTGTATGAATCGGCAAATAAACTTAATAAATACTTTATTGAACTAAAGAAAAAGTGCTTAGAGAAAGGGCATTTAGTACTTAAGGAGCTACAAGAGGATTTAATTGAAATGCTCGAGCAATTTGTTTATAGTGCTGAGATCGAGTTACTACAGCAAACGAAATCAACTGATCAAGCATTGTTACTTGACACATATTTTGCAGCAACGGGATTTTGTCGAATCGCAAAGCTTTATGATGAGCGGTATGTGACATATGTCGAAGCTGAGAAGAACGAAGTCCATATTAAAATGTTTTGCTTAGATCCATCTTTTCTTTTGCGACAAACTAGTAAAAAGTTCCGAGCGACAGTTTATTTTTCTGCGACTCTATTACCACTCCAGTATTTTATGAATATGCTAGGTGGCACACCAGAGGATTATACACTTTCAGTCCCATCACCATTTTCCAAAGAACAAACAGAGGTATTCATTCAACCATTATCAACTAGATATCATGACAGAGAGAATACGAAAAAACAGATTATTGAAATGCTTTCAACCCTTGTAAGAGAGCGAGGTGGAAATTATTTCATCTTCTTTCCTTCCTATCTATATATGAAAAGTGTCTATGAAGATTTTTTATTTAACTTTCCGGAAATTCGGACCATTATTCAAAATCATCGGATGAGTGAGGAGGAGCGGGAACAATTTTTAGAGGAGTTTAAAGCGGGTAATCATGATGCTTTCATTGGCTTTGCTGTATTAGGCGGTATTTTCTCAGAAGGTGTTGACATAAAAGGAGACAGGCTAAACGGAGTGATTGTTGTTGGAGTAGGCTTGCCACAACTCTCCCTGGAACGAAATATTATGAAGGACTACTTTCAAGCTACGGGGAAAAATGGCTATGATTACGCATATACCTTTCCAGGAATAAACAAGGTCCTCCAAGCAGGAGGGCGCTTAATCCGATCCGAGACAGATTCGGGTGTGATTGTCCTAGTTGATGACCGTTTTTTAATGGAGAAATATCAGAGATTATTGCCGAATGAATGGAGAGATTTTCAAAATCGATAACCTTTAAATGTTAATTTTACTACAAAGGTTAACTACTTAACTATAATAATGAATTCTTTCTTCTCTTTTCATTATTTGATAAAGTTTAATTTATTATGTACTTGTGGGGGAAGAGTATGCGTTATGATTATGAACAAATAGACTATCAAGTGGACTTACCAATTAATATTTTCACTCATACTTTAGAACGGTTTCCATATCATTGGCATGAGGATATTGAGATTCTTTTTGTCCTTAAAGGTGCATTAGAAGTAAGAGTGAACCGAGACAGCTATATGGTTGAAGAAGGGGAAATGTTCCTTGTAAATAGCAATGAACTTCATTTTATAAATACAAGAACAGCATTTGGAAAAACTCAAGTGTTGGCACTTCAAATTCAAAGTGAATACTTAAAGAAACATCGTATTAATATTGAGAACAAAAGATTCTATTTAAATTCAAGTGAAGTTGGAACGGTAAATTTACGAATTGTAAATGAAATGAAGTATATCCTTGCGAAAATGATGGATTTAATTCTGAACAGACAAAACTTATATGATTTAAAAATAGAAAAGCACTTACTAGACTTAGTTGTTATTCTTTTGGAGCATTTTGAGGTACCAAAACGAGAAAACGAACATCATGATATAGATAATGACCAAAGGCTATTAGAAATACTTAAGTATATGAACAATCATTGTACAGACACAGACTTTGGTTTGCAGGATATCGCTAAAGAATTTTCTTTAAATCCACAATACTTGTCCCGTTATTTTAAAGCAAAAGTAGGTATTTCATTTAAAAAGAAATTAGATAGTATGCGCTTGAACAAATCTTTAATGACATTACAAACGACAGATGAAAAGATAACGGATATCGTATTTAAATACGGTTTCCCTGACAGCAAAGCCTATTACCGAGTCTTTAAAGAATTGATGGGAATGACACCTTCCGAGTATCGTGAACAATATTTAATAGAAGTAGAGCAAAATGTTCCGAAGGATTATTTAAGTATTAATAGTCGAGAATCACTAAAAAGTTTATTTAAATATTTGGAACGTAAACAGCCAAGCAATGAAGAAATAATCGTAGATAAGCAATATGATATGAACCTCGCCGGAGATACAGAGCCTATAAGGCAATCCTTTAAAAAATTGACTACTTTCGGCTATGCTCCACATGCTTTAAGAAAGGAATTTTATGATCAGCTCAAGCTTGTTCAAAAGGAAATTGGCTTTGAGTTCATTAGATTTCATGGGATTTTTTCAGATGATTTACTCGTTTACAATGAGCAAGTAGACGGATCTTACTTCTTTAATTTTAACCATATAGACTCGTTATTAGATATTCTGCTTGCAAATAAGATAAAGCCATTCATTGAAATCGGGTTTATGCCAAAAGATTTAGCTAGTACATCAGATACAATTTTTAGGTGGAACGCTCACGTTTCGCCACCTAAAGACATCAATCGCTGGATAGAGTTGTTGGAAGCATTTATTAGGCATTTAATTAACCGTTATGGACTTGAGGAAGTAAGAAGTTGGTATTTTGAATTTTGGAATGAACCAGAAGTTAAATATTTTTGGTCTGGAACAAGAGAGGAATTCATTGCATTGTTTGCGATGAGCTATCGTTGTATAAAGAAAATTGATTCTGAGTTAAAAATAGGTGGCTTTGGAAATATTGACTTTTTGTCAAATATGTCTTGGTTAGAAGATTTTAGCAAATACCTTGTAAAAGAAAATGTTGAGTTGGATTTTTACTCTTTTCATGTTTACAATCTTACAAAAGAAATAAAAGAAACAAGAAATCCGATTAATGATTTTGGTAATGTTTATCTAACAGGGGATATTATTAAAAAGCTAAAAGAGTCAGGAAATACATCGTTTGGTGATGAACACAATTTTACTTACAGAATTGACACGATCAAAAATATAATGAAAGGTTACCCTCAGCTTAGTAAAGAGCTATGGATAACTGAATGGAATGCTAGTGTTAATAGTAGAGATTTAGTTCATGATACATGTTATATGGCTTCTTTTATTGTGAAGAATGTTATTGAAAACTATTGGAAAGTAGAAGGAATGGGATATTGGACAATTACAGATATATTTGAAGAATTTAATTTTGAGCAGCCTTTATTTCACGGTGGCTTCGGTTTAATGACATTTAACGGAATAAAAAAAGCTAGTTACAATGCATACTATTTTTTAAGTAAGCTTGGGACAGAACTGGTATTAAAAGAAGATGATGTATTTGTTACAAAAAAAGGTGAGGACTACCAGATATTAATTTATAATTATAACCATCCAAATAAACTTTATAGTTCATTTGATTTTTCACAGTTGTCTATGACGAATCGATACTCAATTTTTGAGAATAAGTCAAAAAAATCTTACCAATTAAATATCAATGGTATCCAAGGCGAATATACGATGAAAAAACAATATGTGAATAGACAACAAGGCTCTTCATTTGACGCTTGGGTAGACATTGGAGCACCAAGTAACATTGACAAAGACACGATATTGTTTCTAAAAGGAAAGGCAGAACCAGGTGTGAAATTTCAAGAAATCAGTGTTCAAAGTGGCTACAGTCTTCAAACCGTTCTACTACCTCATGAGATACAGTTGATTGAACTTAAAAAAAGGTATTAAATATTAACATTTGTCACTTTTATATAAACGAAAATGTTTTATTGAATAGTTAATAGTTATCAAAGTTTATATCAAACTAAAAAACCAAGGTATTCCCTTTTTTGACAAGGCGAGTATCTTGTTTTTTTTATGTAGTCAAAAATCGGAATACAATTTCTATGTTATTGGAATGTAGTAAATGAAAAATAAAATTATAGTAGAGTTACAATTTAGCAGGAAGAAAGCGCCATCATATATAGAATGATACTATTTCTGCTTGTTGGATAAAAGAATGCACTTGCAATTATTGGTTGCTGTGTATGATGACATTTAATAATAGGTTGAAATGTTAGGGGGAATCATTATGTCTGATTACTTTAAAAAGAGAAAGAGTAAGAAACAAGAAATCGTGCAACGAGTAAGAGAAGATAAGGCAAAGCGTAAAAAAAGAAAGCGGGAAATTGCCGCTATGCCGGAAGCTGAACGAAAGGCTGCAATTGTAAGCGATAAGCAATTGCGAAAGGAACAGAAACAACAAAGAAAAGAAGAATTGAAATCGTTAAGTCGTAAAGAAAGAAGAGCAACGAAAAAAGAAGCAAAAATGTACAAAAAAATCAAAAATAGACCAAGGCGTATCGCAGGCTGGTCTGTAGTTGCTTTGCTGGTCCTTACTGTCGGTGTAACGGTAGGTCCGACACTTTCAAGTATAGCCGCAAATGTGACGGGTAAACATGTTGTGATAAATACGACAAGTAAAGAAGGTATCAAAGCAAGAGAAGCGGCTGATGCGATTGCAGAAGAAATTGCCAATGAAGGATTAGTATTATTGAAAAATGAAAACGATTCACTTCCACTAGCAAATAAAAAAATAAATGTATTTGGTTCTACAGCATTTAGCTTTAAATATGGTGGTGGTGGTTCTGGTGCTTCAGACCAAACTCGTGCGATCGATTTATTTGATGCGCTTAAGAATGCTGGGATTGAATACAATCAGGAATTATATGATTACTATGCGGGATTGCCAGAATTAGAAGAAGCAACAGGTAGAGCTGATACAGGTTTGGTTCAAGTCATGAAAGGAATGCTTGGTGGTGAGGAGGCATCTGGTGAACCAGGTGTTTCAGACGCTGTACTTGCTCAAGCGAAAGAGTACTCTGATAATGCAATGATCATTATTCAAAGTGAAGGGGTAGAAGCATCAGATTTAAGTACTGATAAATTGAAGGTAACAGATAAAATGCTTGATTTGATTAAAAAAGTAGCTGATAACTTTAGTAATGTGACGCTTGTCGTGAATGCTGGTAATACGTTTGAATTAGGATTTGTTGAGGACTACCCAAGTATTCGATCTGTTCTCTGGGTTGGAACACCTGGACCTTTTGGAACAAATGCACTTGCAAAAGTATTATCTGGAGAATTAAATCCTTCTGGACGCATTACTGATACGTATGTCTACGATGTTGAATCTTCACCAGCGAGTGAGAATTTCGGAGACTATCAATATGAGAATCTAGATAAAGCTTACATTAACTATGAAGAAGGAATTTATGTAGGGTATAGATTCTATGAAACATACTATCAAGGAAATGAAGAGGGATACAAAAAAGCAGTTCAATATCCTTTTGGTTCTGGTTTAAGTTATACAACATTTGATTGGAATGTCGTTGAACATCAATTTACTAATGATTCGATCGAATTAAAAGTAGAAGTAAAAAATACTGGTGATGTAGCTGGGAAAGATGTCGTTCAAGTGTACTACACTGCTCCATACACACCTGGTGGAATTGAAAAATCTGCAATTAACTTAGCAACATTCGCCAAAACAAAATCCCTGGAACCAGGAGAGTCTGAAACGTTAACAATTACGTACGATACAAGAGATATGGCTTCATATGATATGGAAAATGAGAACTATATTTTAGAAAAAGGAACATACGAAATTAAACTTGGCAAAAACGTTCATGATATTGACAGTACACTGAACTTTGAGTTACCGGAAGATATTATCTATAACACAGACGCTGATACAGGAACAGAGTACAAAAATCGTTTTAATCAATCAGAAAACGAATTAACCGTTCTTTCGCGTAACGATTGGGAAGGAACATACCCATCGGATCAAGATGATGCAAAAGTTGCCTCAGATCTCGTTATCGAAAGAGTTCAAGAGCACGAATTTAATGATGATGTGGACATGCCTATCACAGGTGCTGACAATGGACTTAAATTAGAAGATTTAAAAGGATTAGATTTTGATGATCCTAAGTGGGATAAATTCTTAGACCAATTAACTGTTGATCAAATGATAGATTATGTATCAAACGGTGCCTATCATACGGAAGGAATTGAAGAGCTAGGTATTCCGAATACAGTACTCTTGGATGGACCTGCTGGATTTAATTTCTTCTTTAAGAAGTTTGAAGCGGGTGCTTACCCTACTGAAATCGTCATTGCAGCAACTTGGAATAAAGAATTAGCCTACGAGATGGGTGAAGTAGTTGGAAAAGAAGCGAAAGCATACGGCATTCATGGTTGGTACGCTCCAGCTCTTAATGTTCACCGAACAGCACAAGGTGGAAGAAACTTTGAGTATATGTCTGAAGACCCTGTATTAAACGGGATGATTGGTGCGAATTTGTCAAAAGGTGCGGAGGATCAAGGGGTTATCGTGTTCATGAAACACTTCATCATGAATGAGCAAGAAACAAATGCACGCTCTGGGATTCTAGTATGGTCTAATGAACAAGCGATGCGAGAAATTCACCTTCGTCCTTTTGAAATAGCTGTAAAAGAAGCCGATGTAACGGGTGCAATGTCTAGTTTCTCTTACATCGATGGAAAATGGGCAAATCCAGAATTATTAAATGGAATACTAAGAGATGAGTGGGGATTTGAAGGTGTGGTATCTTCCGATGCAGTATTCAATTTTATGGAACCGCAAAAAGCAATTACATCTGGAAATGATTTAATGTTAGATATTTTATCGGTTCCAAACACCAAAAAAAGTATAGAAGAAGCATATGATGAGCATCCAGAAGCGATTACAGTAGGTCTGCGAAATAGCATGCATAATTCGTTATATGCAACCTTGAAAACGTATCTATTTAACTAGAAATATTATTTTGATATAGAAAAGCGAAGGCGGACTATGTCCGCTTTCTAACTATTTATAAAGTGTGGCGGTGTAAGAATGAAACATAAAGACTTAATACAACAAATGACACTAGAAGAAAAAGCTTCTCTTATGTCAGGACAAAACTTTTGGAATACGAAAGCAATTGAAAGACTTGGAATTCCATCGATTATGCTAACGGACGGACCACATGGACTTCGTAAACAAGGCGGGAAAGCGGATCACCTTGGATTAAATAAAAGCTTACCAGCAACTTGTTACCCAACAGCAGCAACGTTAGCAAATAGTTGGGATAAGTCACTTTTATATAATGTAGGACAAGATATTGGGAAGGAAGCCCGTAGTGAGGGAGTAAGTGTATTACTTGGACCAGGTCTAAATATTAAAAGGAATCCATTATGTGGACGTAATTTCGAATATTTCTCAGAAGACCCTTATCTAACTGGGGAACTAGCAACTGAAATGGTAAAAGGAATTCAGTCTAATGGGATTTCAGCTTGCCCTAAGCATTATGCTGTTAATAGTCAGGAACATATGCGAATGACAATTGATGAAATTGTAGATGAACGTTCACTTAGAGAAATTTATTTACTAGGATTTGAAAAGGTCGTAAAGAATAGTAAACCTCTTACGATGATGTCTTCTTATAATAAGGTAAATGGTGAATTTGCAAATGAAAATCAACATCTAGCGAATGACATTTTGTATTCAGAATGGGGATTTGACGGTGTTATAGTAACTGACTGGGGTGGAAATAATGACCGTGTTGATGGGTTAAAAGCTCATAATCAGTTAGAAATGCCATCTACTAATGGAATTACAGATCAAGAAATTGTCAATGCGATAAAAGAAGGAACATTAGATGAATCAATATTAGATGAAGCTGTCGATCAATTGCTTTCGCTAGTAGTTAAAGTACGTTTGGATGATAAAGAATCTGTAAAAGTAGATTATGAAGAGCACTACAAGAAGGCAGTTGAAGCTGCTCGTCAATCTATCGTACTACTTAAGAATGAAAATAGGATTCTTCCACTTAAAGCGGGAACAAAAGTAGCAGTTATAGGTGACTTTGCAAAAAATCCAAGATATCAAGGAGCAGGGAGTTCCTTAATTAACCCTTATAAATTAAGTAATCCACTTGATAGCTTACAAAATTCTTCTTTAACTATTACAGGCTATGCACAAGGCTTTAAGCGAATGGGCGGTAAAAGCAGTAAACTTTTGACAGAGGCAACAAGTCTCGCACAATCTGCTGAAGCAGTGCTTTTATTTATTGGACTTGATGAAAGTAGAGAAGCAGAAGGTGTAGATAGAGAAGATTTAAAGCTAGCTCAAAATCAGTTAGAACTTGTTGAAGCTGTAGCAAAGGTAAATGAAAATGTTATTGTTGTTTTATCTGGTGGTGGAGCGATTGAATTACCATTTGCAGATCATGTAAAAGGAATTATCCACACATATCTTTCTGGACAAGGTGGGGGGGAAGCGATCGCTGATATATTACTTGGTAAACATAATCCAAGTGGTAAATTAAGTGAAACACTCCCAATTCAGTATACTGATGTTCCATCCTCAGCATACTACCCTGGACAGCAAGCAACAAGTGAGCATAAAGAGGGCTTATTCATCGGATATAGATACTATGAAACGGCAAAAGTACCAGTGCTTTATCCATTTGGCTATGGGCTATCTTATACTACTTTTGAATATAGTAATATGATGATAGATGGCTTAACTGTAGGTTTTGATATAACAAATACAGGTGAAGTTGCTGGAGCTGAAATTGCTCAATTGTATATTGAAATGGTAGATTCAAAGATTTTCCGTGCGAAAAAAGAATTGAAAGGCTTTGATAAGGTCTACTTGGAACCAGGTGAAACGAAGCGAGTGACACTAACGTTAACAAAACGAGATTTCTCTTACTATAATCCTGAAATAAACGATTGGGAGATAGAATCAGGATTTTATAAAATTCAAATAGGCAGTTCCATTCAAGCGATTCATTTGGAGGAAACGATTGAAATGGGTGGCGTTTCTCCATCTGTTTTCTTAAAGGATGAATATCCACACTACGCTGTGGCAAATGTGAAGCAAATCCCTGATTCAGAATTTGAAAAAATATTAGGTAGAAAGCTTCCACCTAAAAAATGGGACCATCGTGAAGATTTAGGAATGAATGACACCATTAATCAAGCACAGTATAAAAACTGGATCGGAAAACTTCTCTATAAATGTATTATGTTTTTCCATCATTTCTATAAAAAGATTGGAAAACCGTTAAAAGCAAATAACGTCTACTTTATTATCAACATGCCATTTAGACAGATTGACCGCTTTACGGGTGGGAAAGTAAGTAAAAAGAATGTTGAGCTATTTTTATGGTGGATTAATCGATAAGTAACATAGAAACGAGATAATCCCTTCCACCTAAGCATTCATGTTTTTGGTGGAAGAGATTTATTCATCATGTTTTACTTTCCTGAATTATTCTAAAAGGAATGCAATTCAATGATTTTTTAAGTGGTAAAACAAAGACTATTAAAAAACATAGAATGAGGATAACGCATGTACAATGAGAAAATAACGAAGAAAGTCAATTTACGAAGTAGTTTAATTGTGAAGGTTATACTTGGAGTAGTCTTTAGTTTAATGATTACTTCGCTAATCTCTGAGGTATTGATTAAAGTATACTTACCAAATTTTATACACGGTAATGTTGGGCTTATTGTAAGTAATCTTATTTCTTTTATCCTTACAACTTTCGCTATTGTTTTAGTTGTAAGGATTTTAGTGATTAACAAAATTAATAGATTATCAAGTGCAATCAAACAAGCATCACAAGGAGATTTAACTGTTCAGGTTGATAACAATACCAATGACGAAATTGGACGTTTAATAAAATCGTTTAATAGTATGACAAGCAACTTAAATTCAGCAATTAAAAAAGCAAATGATACAACTACACACGTTTCGACACACTCTGAGGAGTTAAAAAGTAGTACTGAACAATCAAGCGAAGCAGTTAATCTAATTTCAAACGCTGTTCAAGAAATTGCCTCAAGCTCAGAAGAACAAGTAAATAAAATTTCAGAATTAGAACACTTAGCACAAATAGTGGTGAGTGAAATGGATAACGTTACAGATTCAATTCAATCCGTTAATCGACTAGTGAGTGAAACAAATGATCAAGCGAATTCGGGAATTGAGTTAATTGAAAATACCATCTCTAAAATGAATTTAACACAGACAGCTGTTAATGAATCGTCGGCAATTATTAATTCGCTTGGTGATAAATCGAAGAAAATTAGTCAAATAGTTTCACTTATTACATCGATTGCTGAACAAACCAATCTTCTCGCTTTAAATGCGTCTATAGAAGCTTCACGTGCTGGTGAAGCAGGTAAAGGTTTTTCTGTCGTAGCGGATGAGGTGCGAAATTTGGCAGAGGAATCAAGAGAGGCGGCTGCTAGCATTAGTAAGCTGATAACAGAAATCCAAAAGGAAACGGTTAATGCAGTAAGTTCAATTAAAAATGGAACAACGATCGTTGAAGAAGGAACGAATATGATGAATAAAAGTGGTCAAGCCTTTCACCTTATAGGAGAATATGTTCAACAGATAAGTATTCAGTCCAAAAATGTCATTAGTAGGACATTAGAAGTGAATGAGAAAGCTAAAACGACTAGAGAAATCATTGGAGTTATTACGAGTGGTACAGAACAAGTTTCATCAAGCTTACAAAATGTTGCAGCATCCGTAGAAGAACAATCCGCTTCTAATGAAGAAATTGCCTCTTCTGCAGAACTACTAAGTAGTGTGGCCATTGAATTGAAAAATGAAATGGATACGTTTATCGTCAAATAACGATGTGTATTGTATTACTATACTTTGAATGAAGGTTACGTGTATTTAGAATAAGCTCTTAGTGAAGATTAGCAATCATTTTTAATCGAATAGCATAGGGTTGGTTTTCTTGCTTTAAAAATGCAGAAAAACCGATCCTGTGCTTTTTTTACTTTTATACAAAACACACGCTACTCTTTCATCAATTCTCTCTATATAACATATGAGATAACATTTCTATGAAGAAAGGGTAGTGATGAAAATGGCAAAATATCGAGTGATATGGACAAATTTATGGAACGATCCGATTGTATTAGAAGAAATGACTCCTGAGGATAAGTTATTTTATGTTTATCTTCTAACGGGTCCATGTACGACACAAACTGGTATTTATCGTATAACGAAAAAACAAATTGCGTTTGAATTAGGATACTCAATTGATAGTGTTCAATTGTTAATGGAACGATTCATCCATCATTATAAGCTCATTCGCTACAATCCTGAAACAAGAGAACTTGCGATTAAAAACTGGGGCAAAGAAAACCTACATAAATGCGGAAAGGCTGTGATGGATTGCATAACGAAGGAATTAAAGGATGTCAAGGACATCTCGCTTATTCAATATGTGGCAGAATCAATAGAAAAAGAAGAGATACGCAATATATATGATTCGTTTTGTGAGCCTGAAGAATCTCTTAACGAAGAGGACAACCAAAATGAAGAAAATATCTTTGAAGAGTCAGAATGTGAAGATCCTGAAGAGGCTTCTTTACAACTTTTTACGATACGTGGGGAAAAAGAAAAACAAAAAGAAAATAAAAAAGAAAATAAAAAAGAAAAACAACAACAAAAAGAAAAACAAAAAGCACCTGCGCCAACTATAGAGAAGGAGCAGGATTTAGATACCACTCCAAGCATAGTGGTTCAAGGGCATACCGTACAAACAGATGATGTGAAGGAAATTATTGAGTTTTGGGACAAAAATGGATTTGGTCTTTCAAACCTAAATGCAAAAGAGCAGTTGTTGTTGTGGTTAACTAATTCTAGCTTTTTACAGCCAAAAGCTGTGATTTTAAAGGCGATGGAAATAGCCTGTGCTAATAATAAGCGAAGGCTAAACTATGTAGCTGGGATCCTTAGGAACTGGGAGAATGAGTCGTTGCTGACTGTTGAAGAAATTGATCTCAACCAAGAAAACGAACGTTCTCTCCAAAAATTCAAGCAATCTACAAATTCTTTTCCTGCTGGACGAGCGATTCCTAGTGGTTTTGTGCTTGACATAACGGCTGGTGAAGAGGAATGAGCATTTGCCGAAGAAGCGTTCTTAGGAACCATGATGAAGGAAGAGAAGCAACTTAACGATACTGTCATTCAACCTGATTATCTGGAAAGTACATGACATAGATAAATCGTGCGGAGAATGGTGGTATTATGTGGTTCTGGTAAAAATAATGTTCTGGAGCACATTGTCAATCTACCAGATTTTGATTCGTTAGGGGATAGTCATACCTTCGGATTATCAGGGCATTCATAGATTGGCAATATCTCTCATATATTTACAGACAAAAATACTATAGCAATAAATATGTGAGTTAGTAGCCTTAAAGATTCTCAGATCATTTTAAAAGAAAACTAGACATTATCAGAACATGAAATTCCTAAGCGTATGCCCTAAACTAACATTAATAAAATCGCTACCGTAACTAAATTTACGAAATTCCAATTCGTCCAATAGCATCTTATAGGGGATGTGTCCATCATGTGTATTGAGGGAGAAAGAGTGTGGTTACGATATGATTTGGCTCATTTATGAACTAGAAGCAAATAAATTCAAAAGGGCTAGAGGATAGGGAAGAACGTCTGCTTTTTCGTTACGCATTAAAGGAGGTGACATTATTTGTAATCTATTGTTACTTGTTCACGAAGATAAGTATTCATTGAACTATTTTAATGCAAGGAAAGGGGAGAAATCATGTTGAAAAAGATCGGGAGTTTGTTTGTGTTCGGTTGTATCGTTTTTGCATTGTTTTTGACAAATGCTGTTTATGCTGAAGAAGGGACAGGCTCGACAAGCTATTATATTTCTCCGACTGGTAATGATAGCAATCCAGGAACGAAAAGTGCGCCTTTCAAAAGCATGATGAAAGCACAAGAAGTAGCCTCCTCAGGGGATACCGTTTATATACGGGGAGGGGTTTATGATGAGTTTGAAATTGCAAAAACGGATAGTAATTATAATTATGTCCATGTGATGACGAAGAGTGGAATAACCTATGAGGCATATCCTGGAGAACGGCCTGTCTTTGATTTTAAACATGTGCCAACGAATTTACGTGTGGCAGCCTTTTACGTTGAGGATCGTGTAACAGATATCACATTTAAGGGATTTGATGTGGTAGGGGTTAAAGTAGGGAATCAAAAGCAATCTGAAGCGTTTCGAATTAGGGGTGAAGCCAATTTCGAAAATATGGCTGCACATGATAATGAAGCAAATGGTTTCTACTATACTGGAAGAGGGACAGGTATTGTATTAAATTCTGATGCTTATAACAACATTGGACCAACTGACATATCAGCTGGAAATACAGATGGTTTTGGTGTTCATGGAGGTCCAGTTTCCTTCTTTAACTCCAGGGCATGGAATAATAGTGATGATGGATTTGACAGTATTAGTTCAACTGGGGCAGTTGTTTATGACCATTGTTGGGCTTTCAATAATAGGGGTAATCAGAACGGGATAGGTGACAAAAATGGCTTTAAGGTCGGTGGATATTCGTATCGAACATCTGGTCTGCCAGATCCAATACCAGTTCATACTGTTAGATATTCTTTAGCCGTTAATAACGGAGCTAACGGCTTTTATGCGAATCATCAGCCAGGAAAAGCAGCTAATTGGATAAATAACACAGCCTATAATAATGGTTTATCCTATGGTGCTAACTTCAATATGCTTGAGCGTGTTAGTCCGACTAGTGTGGAAGACATCCCTGGTTATAGAGAAGTTTTACACAATAACATTGCATATATCGGGACAACCATTTTAAATGATAATCATCAGCCAGAAAATGTAGCGAATAATTCTTGGACAACTTATGGTGGGATTAAGATCAATACGACTGATTTTTATAGTCTTGATGTAAGCCAATTATCTGCACCTAGAAAGCCTGATGGCAGTTTACCTGATGTAACCTTTATGCGTCCTATAACAACTAGTCCACTTTACAAATATAAGTTAGGCTACCTCGCTGACCAAAAAGATCCTTTTTTATCTTTACAGGATCTCGTGACTACATTTACCGATGACGGCACAATCGATCATGTTGGAATTGCGAACAGCCTCCAAAAGAAACTAAAAAATCGCAATCTATCTTCTTTTATCCATCAGATTAAGGCTCAAGCAGGAAAACAGATAAAGAAGGAAGCAGCAAATATTCTTATTCGAGAGGCGAATACATGGAATTCGTTAATAACTAAATAAGGATTGGATATGTAACAGACACACCTACTACTATAGTGGGTGTTTTTTAAGGGTGCAATAATCAGTGGCTTTGCACGCTTTGAAAAGTTTTTCACAATAGGGAATCTACTTCAAAGGGAGTTTATAGATGTAAACAACTTCTTTAGCAAAAGCCATTTAAGGTTTTCCCATATAATTTGTTAAAAATAACTTCATCATTAGCAATCTACGAAAATCAACCTTTTCTCGTATAATAGATTTTCTTCAATTTTTTAAAGCACTCTCAGTCAATTTCCTATATAATCAAGACAGTTTCAGGTAACGAAATGATGACATTTTTAAGATAAAATGAAAATAGCTTCACTGGGAGGAATGGTGATTTGAAGGAGGAAGTATTACGGGTAAAACATAGGATTAAAGGTAAGGATGATTATTCTTTTGACTTTCATTCCCATCCAGAATATGAAATTTACTTTTTTCACAAGGGATCATGCCGCTATTTAATCCATAATAAAATTTATGACTTAGAGCCTGGTGATATTTTGCTTATGGATGGCCTGACAATGCATAGGCCAAATTTTGATCCGAATATGGATTATGTCCGAAGCCTGCTTCATTTTTCACCAGAGTGGATTAAAGGATTATTGGAAGAGCTAGGATGTATGTATTTAATTGAAGTTTTTCAAAAGCTGCATCATTGTTTAATTCGAACATATGAGAGTGACCAATCAAAGAAATTAGAAGGATTGATTTATCAACTATCAGAGCTTAAGAATAAAACGGATGATCATGATGAGCTAGCAGAAACAGAAATGAAGGTTTTGTTTATCCAAATATTAATCAAAGTGTATCAGCTAGGACAGCTTGTCTCACTGAAAATCCCGAATCAAAAGGGTGACAAAATCGAGCATGCAGAGAATATCGCAAATTATATTCAACACAATTATATGAAAAAATTAACACTCATCACAATTGCTGAAGCACTTAATTTGAGTAAGTCCTATGTCTCCCATGTATTTAAGGAAATGACAGGATATACCGTGATGGAATATGTTATGGGATGTCGCCTAACACAGGTGAAATATTTACTAGAAATGGAGCCTAATAAAGCCATTCATGAAATTGCCTATGAGTGTGGATTTGAAAGTGCCTCCCATTTTAGTCGATACTTCAATGAGAAAATTGGTGTAACAGCTCGTGAGTATCGAAAAATGCGTTTGCAAAGCTGATAGTAGAAATATTGGATATTGAGAGTAGAGGTTTAAAAGAAAAGTTACGTTTTACTTTATGAAATAAAATGTAAGCGTTTTATAAAATATGATTTCATTTTCAACTATGATCTCTAATTGTCGTAAACATTTGTGTAAACAAAATGAAGGGTTGTGGTTTTTTGAAATTAAAATGGTTAAAGCATCGTCCTAAAGCACAAGCGGGTGTTTCATGGGGAGTTCCATGGAAAAAAGGCCAGCTAAAAAAAGAAGACAACATAACGCTCATTGAAGAGGATCGTAAGAAAATTCCAATTCAAAGCTGGCCGATGGCTTATTGGCCTGATGGGAGTGTTAAATGGACAGGTCACAGCGCTGTTTTTCAACCAAACGGCAATAGGTATGAACTAAAAGTTGGCGAAAATCAACATCCGAAAAATCCATTGCGTGTAATAGATCTTGAAAATCAGATAATCGTAGATACAGAAGAAATCCAATGGACGATAAACAAGCAAGGCAGCCATTTTATCGAGAAAATTGTTAGCGGTTCATCTGTATTAGGGGAAAAGGGGAGATTGATGTCCATTCAAGAGATAAGGGGTGAGACTTCAGAAATAAAGTCGATCCAACAAGTCCCATTTGAAAGTAAGATTACCCATGTGGAAATTGAACAAGATGGTCCATTAAGATGTGTCATTAAAATCGAAGGTGAGCATGTAAGTAGCTCAAAAAATCTTAAGAAATCATGGCTTCCTTTCCATTTACGTATCTACTTTTATGCACAATCTCCTTCAATAAGAATGGTTCATACCTTTTTCTATGATGGAGACCCTCAAATAGATTTTATTAAAGGATTAGGAATGGAATTTTCGCTACCTTTAAGCGGTGAACCGTGGAACCGCCATTGTCGATTTGCTTGTGATGAAGGAATTTATTCAGAGCCTGCTCAAATTTTGTTAACAAGAAGACATCGAAATGCTGATGGACTATATGAAAAACAAATAAGAGGAGAAGTAATCGATTTTTCGGAGCAAAAAGATCAAAATTTCCTTGAGCATGTCAAACAAAACGCCATTTGGAATGATTTTAAACTAACCCAGGATTCAGCAGACCATTACCGGATTGTCAAACGTACAAAGAATGGCTATTCATGGATTGAATCAACACATGGCAATAGAGCAAAAGGAATGATGTATACAGGTGGAGAAAAGGGTGGGATTGGCATTGGTGTAAAAAGCTTTTGGCAGAAGTTCCCTTCCACTTTAGAAATTACTGGTTTAAATCAAGCAGCAACAAAATTAAAAGTATGGTTTTGGTCACCTGACAGTGAGGCAATGGATTTAAGGCATTATAGTGAAGAAACGCATGTTGTAAGTGCTTATGAAGGCTTTGACGAAATGCGGGCAACCCCATATGGAATTGCTAACACTAGTGAAGTATTTTTGCAATGCTATCGCGCAATTCCAACAGACGAAGAGCTCGTTGAAAAGGTAGAAGAATGGCAAGCACCAATCCTCTTAGTTTGTAAGCCGGAATATTATTATGAGACAAAAGCGTTAGGAGTTTGGAGTTTACCTGATACAAGTCATCCAGTAAAAGCACAGCTAGAAAAAGAGCTTGATAAAGCGATTTGCTTTTATAAACGTGAGATTGATCAACGTAGATGGTATGGATTCTGGAATTATGGAGATGTCATGCATACATATGACCCGATCCGTCATCAATGGAGATATGATTTAGGTGGCTTTGCTTGGCAAAATACTGAGCTCGTGCCGAATATGTGGCTATGGATTTCCTTCTTACGTTCAGGGCGGGAAGATATCTTCAAAATGGCTGAGGCGATGACCCGCCATACAAGTGAGGTCGATGTCTATCATTTTGGAGAATATGCTGGACTTGGCTCAAGACATAATGTCGTCCATTGGGGATGTGGCTGTAAGGAAGCGAGGATAAGTATGGCTGGCCTCCATAAATATTATTATTTTCTCACAACAGATGAACGGACGAGAGATTTATTAATAGAAGTGAAAGATGCAGAATTTGCTCTTGCAAACTTAGACCCAATGAGAGAATTTTATCCGGATGATCAATATAAGACACATGTTCGTGTAGGGCCGGATTGGGCGGCGTTTTGCTCAAATTGGTTATCTGAATGGGAGAGAACAGGGAATATCGATTATCGAAATAAAATCATTAAAGGAATTGAAACGTTCAAACAATTGCCATTACGTTTGCTGTCAGGACCAACCTTTCGGTATGATCCCAAGACAAATGAGCTCTATCATATTGGGGATGGCATTGCAGGTGGCTATCATATGATTATCGCTTTTGGTGGACCACAAGTTTGGATGGAGCTAGCTGAAGTTTTAGAAGACAAAGAATGGGAAGAGATGCTTGCTGAGTTCGGCGAATTTTATGAATTAAGTCAGGAGGAAAAGCTAGAAAGAAGCAATGGAAAGCTGCATAACAAATTATTTAATAATCGTATGTTAGCCGCTGACATCGTCGCCTATGCAGCTGCAAAGAAAAAGAGCCCGTCTATTGCTGCGAAAGCATGGAATTTACTACTCAATAAAGAAGTAAATCAGGTAAAGCTGCCAATGGAGGAAAATGAAATACACGCATGGAGAAAGTTAACAGAGGTTCCTACGATAACGACGAATACCACATCACAATGGTGTTTAAATACGATAATCGCCTTGGAGTTAATCGGTGATTATTTACCTTCTAATCTAAAGATACATGATCATGATAATATGAATCAACTAACATAAGTTGGGCTGCTATTTATTAGCAGTTTATATCTAACTGATTTTTGCCCATAAGTTACCAATATAATTATAGCGAAAAATCAGATGAACGGCAAATTTTATCGGGGGATGGAATTGATTGTTTGGTTGATTGGTACTTAAAAAATGATTGAAGAAGCAAAACCATTCACACAGTGATGGCTTGTTTCCAATAAATTTATTTACTTACAGGGGGATTGATCGAAATGAGAAAAGGTAAAAAAGAATTAAGGAAAAAAATAGTCCTACCTTTACTTTCAACGGTGCTTCTTTCTTCATCATTAGTCGCATGCAGCAATTCAGAATCGTCAAGCAGTGATTCGAAAAAAGGCGGTTCGGATAATAATACGATTAGCATTATGACAACAACATTTGACACAGACCCTCCAGGTGACGACAATCCGGTTTTAAAGGCACTTGAAGAATATACAGATACCGATATAAAAATCACATGGGCATTGAATAGCTCATATCAAGAAAAACTAAACATTACGTTAGCCTCTGGAGATCTCCCAGATATAATGATGATTCCAGGAAAGGAGCCTAGCTTCATCAGTGCAGTTAAGGATGGGGCGTTTTGGGAATTAGGACCTTACTTAAAGGATTATCCTAATTTAAGTCAAGCAAATGAGATGATATTAAATAATAGCTCAATTGATGGAAAAATTTACGGGATCTATCGCTCACGTCCTTTAGGGAGACACGGCATTACATTTCGAAAGGATTGGCTGCAGAAGGTTGGACTAGAAACACCAAAAACAATTGACGACTTTTATCAGATGTTAAAGGCATTTTCAGAAGAGGATCCAGATGGAAATGGCAAGGATGACACTTACGGAATGGTTATTTCAAAATACACAGGTCCATTTGATATTATGCAAACATGGTTCGGTGCTCCAAATAAGTGGGGAGAGGATGCTGATGGAAACCTCCAACCGGATTTTATGACAGAAGAATATGTCAATGCGCTTAAATTTTTCAAAAAGCTTTATGATGAAAAATTAATCAATGAGGACTTTGCTGTCATGGATCCACAAAAATGGGTAGACCCGCTTCTAAATGGGAAGGCTGGGGTGATTGTAGATGTTGTTGACCATGCCCATCGTGCCGAAGAGGATATGCTCGCTGCAGATCCGAATATGAAAGATGCAATCGATGTGATTGGTGCTGTTGAAGGACCTACAGGACTTCATAACCTTCCAACTTCAGGATATTCTGGAATGCTTGCCATCCCTAAATCAAGTGTAAAAACAGAGGAAGAGCTAAAAAAGGTATTAACGTTTATTGATAAATTAAATGACGAGGAAGCACAAATGCTAGCAAATAATGGGGTTGAAGGGCGTCATTACGAAATAAAAGACGGTCAATATGTAGACTTAAAGAAAGACAATGAAGCGCTTACTCAAGAAGGCTCAGGATTTAACCAATTCCAACCATACATCCCAGAAGAACGTTTTATCAAACCAATCCAAACACCTTTAAGAGACAAAGAAGCACAGGTCATGAAGGAGAATGAAGAAATCGTTGTTCCAAATCCAACTGAATCGCTTGTTTCTGAAGTATATGCCCAAAAAGGTCAGCAATTAGACAACATTATCAATGATGCACGAATTAAATTTATCGTTGGGCAAATCGATGAAACGGGATTTAAAGAAGCAATTGAATTATGGCGTAGCACCGGTGGAGACGATTATATTGAAGAAATCAATAAACTATACAAGGAAGCAAGCAAATAGACAAATGAGCTGTGAAGTCGGTTGGTGAGGTTAATGCTCATCCTCTAACTCAAGGGAAATATATGGTGGCATGAAAGGGAAATGTGGGAACTTTAAAACAAAATGTGGAAACAAATCTATTTATGAATCAAAAGCGGATCACTACGATGACGAAATGGCAGCATCAGTTATTTTTTTGAGAAAACAAAGCAATATGAAGCCATGATTCGATCCTTCTATCAATCTATAATATTGCTAATTAATCAAATTATATGAAGTTAGATTGGAATAGTCTAAAAAATTCGGGTAATCTGAATCGAGTTTCAATATAAAACAATATAACACAGCAATGAGAAAGAGGAAGCTGATAAACGATTTGGAGAAAGGAAATGGTCAATTTTGAAGCATAAATTTGCAGTCCAATTGTATACATTACGAGAAGAATTAAAAACGGGAATCCGTCCAATTTTTAAAAACATTAAGGAGATGGGCTGGGCAGGTGTGCAAATATCTGGCCTGCCTAAGGATTATGATCCAAACGAGATTGCGTTGGGATTAAAAGAAAATAATTTACTAGCAGCAGGAATGCACGTTTCATTGAATCGTTTAAAGAATGATCTCAAGGCAGTATTAAATGAAGCAAATTTGTATGGTACAAAGGATCTTATTCTTCCCCATGTAGCAGCTGAATTTAGAAATTGCGAGCAATACAAGGAAATAAAAAAATTATTAAACCAATTGGCAAAGGATGAGCCTGAGTATCGGTTTTCCTATCATAACCATGCATTTGAGTTTGATATTGATATAGAGGGGCAAGATGCACTAAGTTATATCCTTGATCCATTAGATGATAATCGCATTTTAGCTGAAATCGATGTGTTTTGGATAAAAAAGGCAGGCATCGAACCGTTGGAATATATCAAGCGATATGCGAAAAGGATGCCGATTATTCATTTAAAGGACATGACGGATGATGAACGACAAACGTTTGCAGAAGTCGGCACAGGTGTTATCGATTTTCTCCCAATCTTTCAATGGGGGGAAGTAAATGGGATCGAATGGTATGTAGTAGAGCAGGATATTTGTGAGGGTCCGCCATTAAGATGCTTAGAAACAAGTTTACGAAATCTTACCCAATTTGCTGAAAAAATAAGCGGTAGTACTAGTCGGTAGAGAGGTTCATCTTTGAGAAATGATCTAAATAATATGGAGTGAGATAAATGAGTTTAATTAAAGTTGGCGTGATTGGAATTGGTAATATGGGTCGATCGCATGTAAGGGCATTAAGTGAAGGGAAAATAAAGGGAGCTATTCTAACTGCTATATGTGATCCTTTTCAAAACGAGCTTGAATCGATAATGGGTCAAGATGATAATGTGAAGATTTTTCGAGATGAGGATGATTTTTTTAACACAGCTGTGTTTGATGCAGTCCTTATTTCAACGCCACATTATGATCATCCAAGACTGGCAATGAAGGCATTTGCGAAAGGACTGCATGTTCTTATTGAGAAGCCTGCTGGTGTTTATACGAAGGATGTAGCGGAAATGAATCTTGCGGCAAAGGAAAGTGGGAAGGTATTTGGGATTATGTATAATCAACGCTGTAACCCAATTTACCAAAAGCTGCGCGAGCTTATTCTTTCAGGTGAGCTAGGAGAAATCAAAAGAACGAATTGGATTATCACAGATTGGTACCGCTCACAAAGCTATTATGACTCAAGTGAGTGGCGAGCAACCTGGCAGGGAGAAGGCGGTGGGGTTTTATTAAACCAGGCACCTCATCAGCTTGATTTATGGCAATGGACAACAGGACTTATGCCGAAAAAGGTCCATGCCTTTTGCAGCTATGGTAAATATCATGATATTGAAGTTGAGGATGATCTTACCGCCTATGTTGAATATGAAAATGGAGCAACAGGCGTATTCATCACATCAACTGGTGAAGCACCTGGAACAAACCGCTTTGAAATCACTGGTGACCGCGGAAAGCTAGTTGTTGAGAACAGCAAGCTTACCTTTCACCGCTTAACTCAATCTGAGCGTGAATTCAATGCAACCTATACCGGTGGCTTTGGAAGACCCGAATGCTGGACAATTGATATCCCGATTAAAGGTAGACATACCGAACATCAAGGAATCATGCAAAATTGGATTGATTCGATTACAAAAGGAACACCGTTATTGGCTCCAGGGGAAGAGGGAATCAAGGGACTGGAAATCTCCAATGCGATTTATTTGTCCTCCTGGTTAAAGGAGCCAGTGGACCTGCCAATTGATGCGGAGCTTTTTTACGAGAAGCTGCAAGAGAAAATAAGAAATTCGACATTTCAGAAAAGGGCTGTCGGTAAGGTGAATTTGGATGTGTCGGGGACTCATTAGGGGGAGAAAAAGCTGATAGATTCATTGCCTAGTTATTTAATTAAACAGCATTCTGTTTATCTGCAATTCTAACTAAAATTAATTTTTTTCCTCTTTATGTTATAAAAATGAATATATGGTATGTACGCTTTGGTACAAAACATTCAGAAACTCCAATTCCTTTATATGGTATTGGAGTTTTTTATATTAGGGACTAAAATTATTTTCCTTCAATTTCACAATAAGAGGTTTAGTGACATGATTATAGTTCCTTTTTGCTAACCGACTAAGTTTTTCAAAGTAAAATCTTTACTTTGTAGGGTAACCTAGTTGAAAACTAAAAGTTAAAATGAAAGTGCTTACAAAAATTTCTATTATATATATTTATAACTCTGATATTTAAGATTCTAAAATTTTACTGAGGTAAGAAGGTTGAGTTCGATTTTTCAACCTTCTTTTCAGTAAAAATGTATTCTTATTAATTTTGAGCTTATCACAAAAATAATGAGTGAACTATTGTTTATAAACTATGAAAGCAAGTTTTAAAGTCATATGATCATGTAGTGAAGGGAGCATAAAAATTGGGGAAAGTTCTCAATATCTCGAAGTTTTATCATTTATTAGAATGGATTATGTGGTTAGCTTATATAAATTTACTTTGGATAGGGAGTGTACTTGCTGGGTTCATTGTCTTTGGTATATTTCCAGCAACGGTTGCAATGTTTGCGGTTATTCGGCACTTACTTCTTAAGGATGGCACTGGTAAACAAATTTTGAAAACTTTTGCTATCACTTATAGGAAAGAATTTTTCAAGTCTAATGTTATCGGAGTAATCTACCTAGTTATCGGTTATTTGTTATATCTTGATTTTCAATTTATTCAAAATATGACAGGTGCATCATTTTATGTGTTTCAAACAGGGATGATTTTCATAACGATTATTTACGTTATTTCTTTCTTATATATTATTCCAGTGTATGTACATTATCATTTGAAACTTCTACAATATTTTAAACATGCTGTTTTAATCGGCATTCTTAGTCCAATGATGACACTTCTAATTGTCATTGGATTATCCTTCCTATGTTTTCTACTATTTCTTATACCAGGTTTGATTCCTTTAGTAACTTCCAGCACAGTTGCGTTAATCATGATGAGTTGTGCTTTAGTTGGGTTTCGGAGATTAGAGGGGAAGCAGCAAACATCTAATGAAAGAATGTGACTCTACCCGCGAATTTAGTGTGATATGATGAAATGAGAGTGTTGCATTTAAGGTCATACATTATTTGTCGCATGATTGGAGGAAAATAGCTATGGCATATAAAGTATTCTTAGTAGATGATGATCGATTTGTTCGCAAAGGATTGATTAATCTAATTGATTGGGAAGGCTGTGGCTTTGAAGTTTGTGCAGAAGCAGATAATGGAGAGGATGCCTTAGAGTATATCCAAACGAATCATCCCGATTTAGTTATAACTGATATTAAGATGCCAGTGTTAGACGGTCTTGAGTTGATTAAGCAGACTGTTGAAACGAAGAAATCTCCACCTAACTTTATCATTATAACAGGGTATAGTGACTTTAAGTATGCTCAAAGAGCCGTAAAGTATAGTGTGGATGATTTCATACTGAAGCCAGTTGATAAAGATGAGATTGAAGAAACGCTTAAAAAGGTTGCGGAAAAGAAAAAGAGAAAGCTACAGGTTGACCGAAATAGAAACAATATACTTGCTACTACTGCTTTTAATGAATTGTTAACCGAAGAATTAGAAGAAGCACATCGTCATGATTGCATGAAAAAGTTGAATATCAACCAAACAACAGGAATGGCTTACATGATTATTGAGATTAATAATATTATTGTAAACGTTGCCAAATTGCGTGATATTATAAGTAAAATGCTCCATGGTGAACATTATCATTCTAGTACTTTGTTTCGGGACCATGGGAATAATCGTATCGGCATATTAGTCAAAAGTGAGGAAATGGAACAATTTAATGGAAATATCATTCACTTTTCAGAAGCATTAAAAAAGCAGTTAACGAACAGCTTGAATACAGAAGTTTCTCTCTATATTGGAAAAATCATCAATAATCCCAATGATATCAAGGAAACGTATGATACTGCGATAAAAGCTTTACAATTTAAATATTTGGAATCTTTAGAAAGCCCAATTATATATGGTAAAACAAAAGTGTCCAATGTTAATTACATCGAGCTTGACCAAACTATCTATCAAACACTTTTTGAGTACATTGAGGAAAATCAGCCTTCGCAGATAAAAAATGCAATTGATAAAATGTTTGAGCAATTTCAAGACAAGGCGTTTGCAAAAGATGCGGTAAAAACATCCATTAATCGGGTGGTACATGAAGTAATAAAAACGATTCAGACAATGGAGGGGGATGAGAAAAATTTATCCTTCCTTCAAATCATGTTAAATTGGGAAAATCAGCCTCGAACGTTGCAAGTGATAAAGGGGATATTTTTGGATTTTATATTAGAAGCTGCAGCATTAATCAATCAATTGAACAAAGAATCTGGAACAGTCCATATTCGTAGAATTAAAAAATACGTTGATATGCATTACAAAGAAGACATTACATTAAAGAGTATTGCAAATCAATTTTTTATGAATCCTGTCTATATGGGACAGCTATTTAAAAAAACATATGGCATGTATTTTAAAGATTACCTTTTACAAGTTCGTATTAAGGAAGCGAAGAAAAAGCTAAGACAAACAGATATGCGTGTTTATCAGGTAGCTGAAGTCGTTGGGTTTTCTAATTCGGATTATTTTGTCACTCAATTTGAAAAAATCACTGGTATGACACCAACTCAATACCGAAAAAAAATATTGAGAAAAATGGATGAAATGGAGCTACCATGAGGGTCTACAAGTTTAATAATTTAAGTTTAAGAAACAAACTACTTATCATTTATATTTTTACTGTTTTTATTCCAATCACATTAACGCATATTGTGTTTTATCATGTTACGACAAATAATGTTAGAAATCAGAAAATGAATGATTTATCACTTACTGTAAAGGAAATAGCTAACGATTTTCAAACAGCGATAGATGATGCGGTTGGAATTTCCTCTATGATATATACGGACTATGAACTATACAATCTATTAGAAACGAAATACACCTCAACGATTGATTTTATCCACGCCTATCATGATTATTTCGGTGATATAAGTAAGGAAGTGTCACTTTATCCATCTGTTCATTCGATAAAATTATACACCGATAATGATACCGTCATTTTTGCAGGTGGGATTAATAAAATTGACACACTTGTTAAAGATTCTACATGGTATAAGGAATCAGAGTTAATAAGAAGCTCCTACCCAGTTTTAATCCGTACGGTTGGGGATTCAGGGAAACATGATATGTTCAGTTTAATCAGAGAGATGGATAATTTTGTTTCTAAAAATTCAACGCAAAAAATCCTTGAAATTAATCTGGAGTCAGGATTAATGTCTAGTATTTTTCATGATGTGACGTTTCCTGGAGAGCTATATTTAGTAAATGACAAAGGAACAATTGAGTATACGACAAATACAACGATAAATTGGTCTGAAAGGAAATTTCCATACGACTCTGTTACATTGCCTGGTGATAAGATCATATTTGAGGAATCATATAATCTTCCATATTTAAATAAGTGGAAGGTTATTGCTGTTACAGAAGAGCAAGTTTTACTTGAGGATATTAAAGGATCACGTAATTTCATCCTTTATTTAGCACTTATTAATTTAGTTTTCCCATCTCTTTTTATCATTTATATAACAAGCTCCCTTCATATGCGGATTTTGCGTATTTTAAAGCATATGAGGAAAGTAGAGGATCAAAACTTTGAACTAATAGAAGGTGTTAATTATCAGGATGAGATAGGTGAACTTACCCATGCATTTAATAGAATGGCATCTAAAATAAAGAGACTGATTAAGGAAGTGTATGTGGCTGATATTCAAAAAAAAGATTTAGAATTACAACGAAAGCAAGCACAGTTGAGTGCTTTACAAAGCCAAATTAACCCACATTTCTTATTTAATGTTTTAGAAACAATTCGAATGAGAAGCATTCTAAAAAATGAAGATGAAACAGCTAAGATTATCGAAAATATCGCAAAAATGCTTAGAAAGTCATTTATTTGGGGGAAGGATTGGGTTACTGTTGACGAAGAAATCTATTTAATTAAATGTTTTTTAGAAATACAGCATTACCGATTTGACGATAAAATGCAATATCAAATAAATATTGATCCAGAAGCCTCTAAGTGTCTTATCCCAAACATGTCGCTCATTCCTTTTGTTGAAAATGCTAGTATTCATGGTATTGAACCGATTAAAGGCAAAGGGATGATCAGCATTTCAATAAAGCGCGAAAATGATCGATTAGTATTTGAGGTTAACGACAATGGCCAGGGGATGGAAAAAAATGAATATGAACAGCTTCTCGGATCATTAGAGGAGGTTTCCAGCATTGGCGAACATGTGGGGATAAAAAATGTCTACTATCGTCTTAAGTTACATTACTCTAATCAATTTGATTTTAGTATCGTAAGTAAAAAAGGAATCGGAACAACTGTAAAAATTCAAGTCCCATTTTTTGAACATAAGTATTAATTATTCTTTCTTTAAGTTATTACGATAAAAACAGTAACCAATGTGTATCGTTTTTAACGGTGTACATTGGTTTTTCTTTATATGAAAGGAGGACTATAGTTTACAAAGTAAAAACTATACTTTGTAAGGTCACTTAAAATAGGTGTCTAAGCTATAATGAAAGTGCTTACAACAATAGGGTGAAGCAATCATTAACTTCGAAAAAGGGGGAATTAAGGTGGTAAATAGGAAGTCTCTAGTTTTGTTTTTGAGTCTCATGTTACTGTTGTTCGTCGTTACTGCTTGTTCAAACAAAGAAAGTTCAGGACAAGAAGAAGGTAAAGTTTTTACTTACACATTCTTTAATGCATCTTCTACAGGTAAAGATGTCAATACAGGTGATACAAAAATCGGAAAAATGTTCGAGGAAGCAACAGGGGTTAACTTTAACATCGAACATATCGTGGGAGATAGTAACCAAAAAATAGGTACAATGATTGCTAGTGGAGAATATCCAGAATTACTAAACGCGCAAAACGCAACAAATGATGTAATTGATGCTGGTGGATTTGTTCCACTTAATGATCTGATTGAGGAACATGCTCCAAACCTTAGAAAATTATATGATCCGATTTGGGAAAAAATGAAACATGAGGATGGAAATATTTATATTCTTCCTTCTGGTGTATCAAATGGATATATTAAGCCTCCAAATGTTGGACAAAGTGCATTTTGGATTAAACGGGACGCATTAAAAGAGCAAGGTTATCCACACCCTAAAACAATTGATGAGTTTTTTGAAATCGTTGAAAAATATGCAAAAGCACATCCAAAAACAAATGGTGCAGATACGATTCCATATACATTATTACAGTATGATTGGCATGTTGGTCAGCTATTTGACCCACCAGCCTTTTTATCAGGTGAACAGGAAGGAATTATTGTTGACGATAAAACATTAGAGGTATCTGTTTATCATAATAAAGACATGACAAAGAGATGGCTGAAAATATTAAATGAAATAAATGATAAAGGACTTTTTGATAGAGAGGCGTTTACCCAAAACTATGATGAGTATTTAGCGAAAATATCTTCAGGGCGTGTTGTTGGATGGTTTGGGCCACGTTGGGAATCTGGTACAGCTCTAGATACACTTGAGCAAGATGATGATCCTTATAATGATTATATGGGCTTCCCTATTGTTTTCGAGGATGGAATTAAAGATCAATACTTAAATCCAGAATCCTTCGTAACCTCTCCAGGAATGGGACTAACGACAGGTACTCCTGAAGAAGATCAGGTAAGAATTATAAAATTTTTAGATCACATGGCAAAAATCGATTCGCAAAAGCTCATTACATGGGGAATTGAAGGCGAAACCTATGAAGTAAATGAGGAAGGTCGTTTTATTCGGACACAAGAACAAATTGATTTAGTTAGCAAAGAAGAGTTTAGAGACGAATTTGGATTTACTGCACTTGGATGGTATTGGCCAATCATGAGCGGTACTTTTGATGACGGTAACTCTGTTGATCCAGCTGTTCAGCCTGAAGTTGCTCAGCTTGCCTATGATGAAGTTGATAAAGAGTTTCTTAAAGCGTACAACATAGAAACGTTCACTGATTTATTTACAGAGCCAGATCCAGCACCATGGTTCCCATTCTGGGATGCAACGATTGAGACTGGTTCTGAAGCACAGCTATATGACCAACAATCTCGTGATCTTATTAAGCGTTCGTACCCTGACATCATCCTCGCAGATCCAGCTAACTTTGAAAAAGAGTGGAATAAATTTAAAAAGGAATTTGATAAATTGCCTTACGAAGCCTACGAAGATGTGATCGAGGCATCCGTTAAAAAAGAAGCAGAGCTAATGAGTAAATAAGAGGCATTATGAGAGGGCTGAATGATCGATAGGAAGAAGTTCAGCCCTTTTCATTCTAAAAGGAGTTTATCAAATAGGAAAAGGAGGTCAAAATATGCAAGCACAATCAAAGGCGAAAACAGATGCACCTTTAATTGTTCAGCTAAATCAAGAAAAGGGCATGAAAGCATTTATAAAAAAATGCCGTAGTCAAAAGTCATTATTATTAATGACATTGCCATTTGTTATTTGGGTATTTATTTTTAAATATTTCCCAATATGGGGATGGTCAATGGCCTTTCAGGATTTCAAACCAGCTCGTTCATTTACCGAACAGGAATGGGTAGGCTTTAAACATTTTATCTTTCTCTTTACAGATGATCGGTTCTTAGGAGTACTTAGAAATACCTTAGCTCAAAGCATTATTAATCTCGTTTTAGGCTTTGTTACTGCCATTGGATTAGCTCTATTAATAAATGAATTAACAAATCTAAAATTTAAACGAGTTGTCCAAACCATTAGCTATTTACCTCACTTCCTTTCTTGGGTTGTAGCAGCTGCGCTTATTTCCTCTGTATTGTCTATTGATGGAATCATTAATGAACTATTAATGGGACTGAATATTATTGACAATGAAATTCTTTGGTTAGGAAAAGCTGAGTATTTTTGGGGGATTTTAGGTGCCTCAGAGGTTTGGAAAAATGTAGGGTGGAATACAATTATTTATTTAGCAGCGATATCGATGATTGACCAAGAGCAATATGAAGCAGCAAAAATTGATGGTGCTTCTCGATTACAGAGGATTCGATATATTACCCTTCCTGGAATGAAGCAAGTAATTGTCATCCTATTAATTATGAATATTGGATACATTATTGAAGCTGGATTTGAACCACAATATTTGCTTGGTAATGGACAGAACATCGAGTATTCAGAGAATATTGATGTATTTGTTATCAACTATGGAATTTCCATGTTCAATTTTTCATTGGCAACAGCAGCAGGAGTGTTTAAAACCGTTATAAGCTTGATATTCCTCGTAGCTGCTAATTCATTTTCGAAAAAAATGGGTCAAGGTGGACTATATTAGGAGGGGGAAAAAATGTTAAGAGTCATGAAAAGAAAGAGTTTGATGAGAACGAGAGAAGATGTAATCTTTGATACGTTTAATATCATTTTTATGTTATTGCTTAGTGTGATTATGCTATACCCTTTCCTAAACCAAATTGCCCTTTCATTAAATGCGGCAACAGATTCGATGAAAGGTGGAATCTATTTATGGCCAAGAGAATTTACTTGGCGAAACTATGAATATGTATTTAGCCAAGCATCGATCATTCAGGCCATAATTGTTTCGATTGCTAGAACTGTTGTTGGTACAGGGATTGGATTATTATGTACAGCAATGGTGGCATATGCGATAGCTCAAGAGAAGTTTGTTTTAAAAAAATCAGTGACAATCATATTTATTATGACGATGTATTTTAATGGAGGGTTAATTCCAGGTTATCTATTAATAAAAGATTTACATTTAATCGGAACGTTTTGGGTCTATATTTTACCTGGTTTAATAAGTGCCTTCAATCTCATTATTATGCGGTCATTTATCGAAGGTCTGCCAAAAAGTCTATTTGAGCAAGCACGAATTGACGGTGCAGGAGACTTTAGAATGTTCTTCCAAATTGTGTTACCTCTATCCTTACCGGTTTTAGCAACTGTAGCATTATTTGTTGCTGTTGGTCAGTGGAACCAATGGTTTGATGTATTTTTGTATAATTCAAGCAATCCGAATTTAACAACCTTACAATATGAGTTAATGAAAATTCTTCAAAATACGGCAACTTCAAATGGAGATTGGAATACTGCTCAGGCTAGTGGTGAACGTGCCGTCCAAGCTGTTACACCTAAGTCCATTCAGGCTACTATGACGATTGTAGCGAGTCTCCCAATTATTTGCGTGTACCCGTTTCTACAAAAATATTTTGTGAAAGGAATGACGCTAGGGGCAGTTAAGTAAAGGATAGTATTCAACTATAATTGAAGGAGAGAAAAAGATGACGACACATTCTGCTCAAAAAGTAGTCCCATCATTATCCGAAGTATACAAAGATGATTTTAAAGTTGGTGCAGCCGTAAATCCAATAACTTTACATTCTCAAAAAGAGTTAATTATTAAACATTTTAATAGTTTAACAGCAGAAAATGAAATGAAGTTTGAAAGCTTGCAACCTGAAGAGGGGACTTTTACGTTTGATAAAGCAGATCAGCTTCTATCATTTGCTAACGAAAATCATAAAAGTGTTAGGGGGCATACTCTTGTTTGGCATAATCAAACACCTGATTGGGTCTTCAAAACTAAAAAAGGAACAATCGCTGATAGATACACCCTTTTAGAACGTATGAATACCCATATTTCTACCGTAATGGAAAGATACAAAGGGCAAATTTATAGCTGGGATGTTGTGAATGAAGCTGTTGCTGATACTGGAGTTAGCCTTTTAAGAGATTCTAAATGGAAGGACATTGTTGGCGAAGATTTCATCGATAAAGCTTTTGAATATGCTCATTTGGCAGACCCTAATGCAGCGCTGTTTTATAACGATTATAATGAATCACATCCAGAAAAAAGAGAAAAAATTTATTCATTGACAAAAAGTTTAGTAGAGAAAGGTGTACCGATTCACGGAATTGGTTTACAGGCACATTGGAATATATATAGTCCTAGTTTGGATCATATTAGAGTAGCCATAGAGCGCTATGCTTCTTTAGGCTTACAAATTCATATTACTGAAATGGATGTTTCTGTATATGATGTGGACGATAAACGAACAGATGTGAAAGTTCCTACACAAGAAATGATAATCAAGCAAACCGAGCGCTACAACAGCTTTTTTGAATTATTTAGAGAGTATTCAGACGTCATTACGTCCGTTACTTTCTGGGGAGCAGCGGATGATTACACATGGCTCGATGATTTTCCTGTTCGTGGAAGAAAAAACTGGCCTTTATTATTCGATGAACATCATCAGCCTAAGCAATCCTTTTGGCAAGTGATTAATAGATAAGAGGCAAGAAAAATTTTGAACGATTTTATTTAGTACAAATGAATGAAGGAGATGTGGAGGATGAAATATCTTAATCCGATTTTACCTGGTTTTTATCCAGATCCAAGTATCGTCAAAGTAGGAGAAGATGATTTTTACTTAGTAACTAGCTCTTTTGAATATTTTCCTGCAATCCCAATTTTCCACAGTAAAGATTTACTTAATTCGAAGCAAATCGGTAGTGTACTAACAAGAGATAGTCAAGTTAACCTAAGAAATAGCAGAAGCTCTGGCGGTTTATATGCACCGACTTTGCGATATGATAATGGTACATTTTATTTAATTTCGACTGACGTATCAGGTACGGGGAATTTTTATGTAACAGCAACAGACCCTCAAGGTCCTTGGTCAGATCCGATTAAAATTCCATACGGGAATATTGATCCATCTATCATGTTCGATGATGATGGAAAGGTTTATGTAACGGTTCAAAATGGTGCTGGATATGAATCACATATTATTCAATATGAAATCAATATTCAGACAGGTGAGGCTTTAACTTCTCCGGTTGTCATATCGAATGGAGATGGTGGTCAATGGACTGAAGCCCCACACTTATATAAAATACGGGGAATCTATTATCTACTCTGTGCATGTGGTGGAACAGGAGAAGATCACAGAGCGATCATCTCGAAAAGTAGCCAGCCTTATGGACCTTTTGAAATGTTAAATACGCCAATCTTGACACATAATCAAATGAACGATCATCCAATACAAAACATTGGGCATGCTGATTTTGTTGAAGATTCTAATGGGAATTGGTGGGCTGTTTTTCTTGGGACACGCCCTGTTAACCAAAAATATACGATTTTAGGAAGAGAGACGTTTTTAGCCCCTATAAATTGGACAGAAGATGGATGGCCAATGATTGATAACAATGAGGGGATTGTTAATGGTGTTATGGAAACAACGAATCTGACTGGAAATTATAAATTAGAGGAATGCTTTCTAGATAAAGATGATTTTGAACAGGATAGGCTTGATTTAACTTGGTTTCATCTTAGAGCTAAATGTGAGAAAAACTACTCCTTAACTGATCGCAAAGGGTGGTTAAGTTTGCATGGTGGACCAGATAATTTAAGTGATGAAAAAGGCACGCCGACATTTATTTGTAAACCACAGAAACACATTAAGATGGAATTGAGTGCATTGCTTGAGTTTGAACCTGAAAATGATGGTGAAGAAGCTGGTTTATCAGTTAGGTTAAATGAAAACGCACATTATGAAATCGCGGTTAAACAAATAAATGGAGAGAGAGTAGTTGTTGCATTAAAAACAATTCAGGGACATACAGAAGAAATGACACGTAGTTTACTTCAAAATAAAAGAATTAAATTAAGCATAATGTCTGATGATGAGGATTACCATTTTAGATTTGCAGAAGAAGGAGAAGAATGGAAGTGTCTAGGGAAAAGCCAGTTGGCATCCTTATCTAAAGAGGAAAATGGCGGATATGGAAGTGTATTTACCGGAGTATGTCTTGGTCTATATGCAACAGGAAATGGAAAAGCGAGTAGTACACCTGCATTTTTTGATTGGGTTCAATATAAAGGGGACAATGAAATTAGTCATCTATTAGCTAGTGAACTTGTAAAAAAGGGATAAATTTGCAAATACTTTGTTTATGTGATAAATAAAGTTTAGATGGGAGGAATTAAAATGTTGAACACGTCATTATTATATAACAGAACTTATCGAAACGTTTTGCGAGAATATGGATTTTCTGATGAAGCTATTAATGAAAGAGTACAAGATACATGGAATAAACTTTTTTCAGAGCAGCATCCTGATACGCAAATCTATTATCAAGTTGGAAAAGATGAAGGATACATACTAGATACTGGAAATTTAGATGTCTGAACAGAAGGTATGTCTTATGGAATGATGATGGCTGTTCAAATGGATCAAAAAAACACATTTGACCGTCTATGGAAATGGACATATAAAAACATGTATATGTCAGAAGGAGAGAATGCTGGTTATTTCGCTTGGTCTTGTAACCCAGATGGTTCAAAGCGTTCGTATGGACCAGCACCAGATGGAGAAGAATATTTCGCGTTGTCATTATTTTTTGCTTCCCATCGCTGGGGTGATGGTGAAGGAATATTTAATTACGGACAACAAGCAAGGGACTTACTGAGAACCTGTATTCACAAGGGAGAAGCAGGAGAAGGGTTTCCGATGTGGAATCCCGAGAATAAATTGATAAAGTTTATTCCAAATGTAGAATTTACTGATCCTTCCTATCATTTACCACATTTTTATGAGCTGTTTTCATTATGGGCATATCAAGAAGATCGACAATTTTGGAAAGAAGCAGCAGACGCAAGTAGAAAATACTTAAAAATTGCCTGTCATCCTGTTACAGGATTAGCACCAGAGTATGCATATTATGATGGAACTCCAAATAATGAAAATGGATATGGACATTTTTTCAGTGATTCTTACCGAGTAGCTTGCAACATTGGCTTAGATTATGAATGGTTTAAAGATGAACAATGTCCGATAGAAATAAATGAAAGAATTCAACAGTTTTTTGTAGATAAAGATCCTGACGATTATCGTCGCTATAAAATTTCCGGAGAACCGTTTGAAGAGAAATCACTTCATCCTGTCGGTCTTATCGCTTCAAATGCTATGGCATCACTTGCTACAACAGGTCATCATGCAAAGAAATGTGTAGAGCTATTTTGGAATACTCCTGTACGGACCGGTAATCGTAGATACTATGACAATTGTTTGTACTTTTTTAGTTTGTTGGCATTGAGCGGTAATTTTAAAATATGGATGCCAGAGGAATGATTATTCAAGAAGCAAGAACCTGTTACAAAGTCGTTTCTCTAACAATCTAGAACGGGGATTTACACTAGCAATTTCAAAGGGCCTTATTCAGTTAATAGTGTTCCACTTTTAGGTTACCTTGGTACAGAAAGTCATTTTAATAGTAAGAATAAGACTAGCAAAGAAATACCAATTTATTGATGCTAACTACTTCTCCAAAATAATATTTTTCGCTAAAAAGTGACCCTTCGTGGTCGCTTTTTTAGTTATAAATTTGAAATGGTTTGAATAAACATTATCCTGTTTAATTTGTATTGACTTATTGAATTATCGGGTGTTATCTTAATGTTATCGGTAACACGATGTTTGAGATAGGGTAAATTATTTCTAAAATTACTAAAAAGGTGGAAAAACATGAAATCTATTGTTTGTGAACAGCCTAATGTTTTGAAAGTAACCGAAAGAGAATTACCTGTTCAAAAACCAGGACAAGCAATTGTTGCAATTAAACGAATTGGTATTTGTGGTACAGATTTACACGCATTTAAGGGAAATCAGCCTTTTTTTCAATACCCAAGGATTCTTGGTCATGAATTAGCAGGAATTATTGATTCAATTGATGAAAATTCATTTGGATTAAAAGAGGGAGACCAAGTATCAATTATTCCTTATCTAGGGTGCGGGCAATGTATTGCTTGCCGGAAAGGAAAGACAAATTGTTGCATACATATGAACGTTTTGGGCGTTCATATAGATGGGGGGATGTGTGAAAAAATATCTGTACCGTACA
Source organism: Metabacillus sp. 22489 (assembly GCF_052044855.1). NCBI lineage: Bacteria > Bacillati > Bacillota > Bacilli > Caryophanales > Bacillaceae > Metabacillus > Metabacillus sp. 22489. The sequence continues at coordinate 67,582 of NZ_JBQENT010000014.1, read as the reverse complement.
GTCATTTAATTAAAACGGAAGGGTTATCATTGGATCAGACTGCTGTTATTGAACCTCTAAGTATTGGTGCACATGCTGTAAGACGTGCAGAAATTCAAAATGGTGAATTTGTGCTTGTCGTTGGGGCAGGTCCTATTGGTTTAGGGGTTATGTCATTAGCTAAACAGGCAGGTGCAAGAGTAATTGCTATGGATATTAATCAAGAACGATTAGAATTTTGCCAAAAGTGGGCAAATGTCGATTACATCATCAATGCGTTACAATCTCCAATGGATGCATTAAAGGATATTACAAGTGGAGATATGCCGACGATTGTCTTTGAGGCAACTGGGAATAGTAAATCGATGACAGATTCATTCCGTTATCCAGCAAATGGAGGTAAATTGGTTTTTGTAGGCCTGGTAAAATCAGATATCTCTTTTTCGGATCCGGATTTTCATGCAAAGGAACTGACATTAATGGCAAGTCGCAATGCTATAAAGGAGGACTTTCATTATGTGATAAATGCTATTCAGAACGGGCAAATCGATGTAGGTGACTACATTACTCATCGGTCAGGGTTTGATCAAATAATAGATTCCTTTAAAGAATGGTTAAAGCCTGAAGAGGGTGTTATAAAAGCTATCGTGGAACTGTAAAAATACATCAATTGCTCAAATCAGTTTATTGAAAGATTACCTTAAAGAAAGGATAACAAATTATGCGAATTGATTCTCACCAGCATTATTGGAAAATAAGCAGAAATGATTATGGCTGGATAACGCCAGATATTCCGAAACTATATTGCGATTATCTCGAAAAGGATTTAAAACCATATCTTGAAAAACATAAAATTGATAAAACTATTGTCGTGCAAGCTGCACCAACATTAGAAGAAACAGAATTTATCCTCGCGCTTAGTAACGAGTCGGAAACGATAGCTGGTGTCGTTGGTTGGGTCGATATAGAAAATCCATTTTATAAAGAACAACTTAATAGATTAAGAGAAAACACTAAGTTTGTTGGCATACGGATTATGATTCAAGATATGGAGGATGCAACTAAGATTTTAGAACCAATCTATTTAGATGCCTTTTCTTATTTTTCAAAAATAGATTTACCTATAGATCTTTTAGTAAAGTCGGATCAATTGCCAGCTGTATTGAATTTATTAAAGCAAGTCCCCATACATGGAGTTATCGATCATATTGCGAAACCGGATATCAAAGCTGGAACTATGGAACCTTGGAAAAGCCAAATTGAACAAATTGCCAAATATCCTAACATGTATTGTAAACTGTCTGGTATGGTTACGGAAGCAGACCACTCAAACTGGGAAAAAGGAGATTTCATAAGCTATGTACATCACATCGTTAATACCTTTGGAATTAATCGCATCATGTATGGAAGCGATTGGCCTGTTTGTTTACTAGCAGCAAGTTATGATGAAGTGTATGAACTATTGCTGCAAACACTTCCTAAATTAACAGAACGTGAAGAAGCGAGGATTTTTGGGGAGAACGCGATCGATTTTTATCGATTAACCCTAGAATGAAAGATATGGTGGTTTTGCAACGCATACTCATAAAACGGAGGAATATTCAGTGAGATACAGAAAATTAGGGAATACCGGTTTAGATGTGTCGGTTTTAAGTTATGGAGCATCTTCTTTAGGATCTGTTTTTAGAGAGATAAATGAAACAGAAGGAATTAGAACTGTTCATACAGCTATTGATAATGGTATTAATTTAATAGATGTTTCACCTTATTATGGCTTAACTAAAGCCGAGACAGTATTAGGTAAAGCGTTAAATGAAATTTCAAGAGATAAATTTATCTTATCGACGAAAGCTGGACGCTACGGGGAAAAACATTTTGATTTTTCTAAGAAGCGTATTATGGGAAGCTTGGAAGAGAGCCTAACAAGATTACAAACTGATTATGTAGATATTCTTCTCCTGCATGATATTGAGTTTGGCTCATTTGATCAAATTATCGAGGAAGCAATTCCAGCATTACAGCAATTGAAACAGGAAGGGAAAATTCGCTTCTTTGGTGTATCAGGACTACCTTTATCAATTTTTGAAAGAGTGCTTCATCAATCAGAAGTAGATGTTATATTATCATATTGCCATTATTGTTTAAATGATACTTCCTTACTATCTCTTATTCCATTGTTGGAAGAGAAAAAAACAGGTTTGATGAATGCTTCTCCTTTATCAATGGGACTTTTGAGTTCGATGCCAGTAGCGGATTGGCATCCCGCTGATAAAGAAATTCGGTTGATTTGTAAACAAGCTGCGGATTTTTGTTTAGAAAATGGAGTAGATATTTCGAAGCTTGCGATTCAATTTGCCGTCCAAAATAAACAAATCCCTACAACACTAGTAAGTACTGCGAGTGAGGAAAATATGATGAAAAATATTGTTTGGACTGAAGAACCAATGGATGTTGAATTAGTAGAAAAAGTGTTAGATATTCTAAAACCTATTCATAATAAAACCTGGCCAAGTGGAAACAACGAGTATGTAAAGTAAGGATTTACATGTATTTTTGTTAGACTAGATGACGATTAACCTAATGAGAAGGTAAAAAAACACTTTCTATTAAAGCACTTATAAACCAGTAGTTTAACAAAAAGTGTTCTTAATGCTTGTGGGAGTGACTAAGTATTACTCGATTTTATGAATGGAAGATGCTCGGATATGAATGTCTGCAGGGAGGACAATTTTCCTTGCCTTCTCTGGAGCAGTTCCTTCAATTCGTTCTATTAGCAGTTGGATACCAAGATATCCAAAATTATATGCCGGTTGTTCTGCAACTGTTAGGATTGATTCACTTTCTGTATAATTTGGTATTCCATCGTAGGATACGATAGCTATTCCTTCTGGGACTTTTATTTTCAGTTTCTTTAGTGTTTTCATCGTACTCATTCCGATAAAGTTATTAGTTGCAAAAATCGCGGTTGGACGTTCAGATTCTGGTAATTCTAGTAGGTGATGTAGTGCACTAGAAACATCACTATCTCGAAATTCGCTTTCCATCACTAAGTTACGGTTTAGTGGAATTCCGTGTATTTTTAATGTATCAGTATATGCTTGATATCTTTCGCGAGCAGTTGACACCTCTAAAGGGCCATTAATGATCGCAATGTTTTTATGCCCTTGGGAAATGAGATGCTCCATTAACTTTCGCGTGGTTGTTTCATTATCACTAAGCACTTGATCACACTCTAAGTCTTGAATGTTGCGATCAATTAATACAAACGGGATACCATGCTTACTTAATTTCCTAATGTTTCTTTTTGAGGAGTCATTAGCAGGTGCAATCAGAACTCCATCTGTTCGAGTAGAAATAAGCATTTCCATATATTTTGATTCTTTTTCAACATTTTCATCACTATTACATAAAAGCAGCTGGTAGCCCATTTGCATAGCTTTATCTTCCGCACCACGGGCAACATTTGTGAAAAAAGGGTTTGTTATGTCTGTAACCATTAACGACAAGATGTTTGTTTTATTCGTAATTAGGTTTCTTGCTGAATTATTAGGAATATAATTTAATTCTTTAATAACAGCTTCCACCTTTTTTTTCGTTTCATCACTGATTTTTCCTGATTTATTAATAACCCTTGATACGGTCATAGCTGATACGTTCGCTTTTTTGGCGATGTCATAAATCGTTACCATAGGAATCCTCCCGATCATTACTTTGACTATCTACATATTTTAGATTATTTAACCTAAATAGGCAAGATAGTTGTGTTATCGATAACATAAATATAAAATGCAATGATTACAAACTTCTAAAAGCAATCCATTCAGCAATAGTTTTTAAAGATTACTTTCTATAAAGTATATTTCTATATTTTTTTGAGTATTTGCCCAATTTTAATTGACTTGAATGAATAATTCGAGTTAATATCGTGTTATCGATAACATAATGATAACTTTTTGTTATATACTTATGGAGGTGAAGCAATTATGAAGGTACTATACAATTAATCAACAATTAGGAGAGCAGAAACATCCTTTGTCTGACAAAAACTTAGCCTAATTAATTTATTGAGGATTGATATCAAGGAAGATAACTAAAAAGTAATTTGGTTTTTTCAGCAAGAGGTTATGTTTGCTGACGTATTTTAAAAGAATACTAGTTTTTTTAAGTTAATATTGTAAGCGTTAACAGTGATGGTGAAATAAGTGAGGTACAGTATGAAATAATGGTTGATGTCCATATCTAATGTTATCTCTAGCTATTCTGTATGGGAGTAGTACTTTAAACAGGTCTTCTCTTATTCAATAGATGATGAAGTTGCACTCCATAACACATAATGGGTTTTAACTGCAAAGAACTATACGCTAGAAATTATGAAAATGATTGATGAAAAATATCCAATAGTAAAGATTGTAGCAGGCTAAAGGGAGAGATTTATTTATGAAACTACAATATAATCGACCAGCTAAGTCATGGAATGAAGCACTTCCGCTCGGTAATGGGCGTCTCGGTGCCATGGTTTTTGGAGGAATTGAGAAAGAGCATTTGCAATTAAATGAGGATACATTATGGTCAGGATCACCAAAAGATTTTAATAATTCAAAGGCAAAGGAAGTGCTTCCTAAGGTTCGAGAGCTGATTTTTGCTGGGAAATATATAGAAGCAGATCAATTTTGTAGAGAGATGATGGGGCCATTCACACAATCCTATCTTCCATTAGGGGATTTGTACCTTCAATTTTATCATGGAGAACCTGTTCGATCCTATCAGAGAAGTCTCGATTTAAAAACAGGCACGAGTCATGTGGAATATAAGATTGGTGATGTCCACTATACACGTGAAATGTTTGCCTCCTTTCCGGATCAAGTTATTGCTATTCAACTTAAATCGAGTAAACAAGGCTTTTTAAGTTTTTCAGCAAATCTTGGGAGTTCGTTAAGATTTAATACTGCTCAAGACAAAAATCAGCTTGTGCTTAGCGGAACTTGTCCAGAGCATGTTGATCCTAATTATTATAGCACGGATCATCCTATCATATATGGGGACATAGATACTTCGAATGCTATGAAATTTGAAGGACGCTTAGGTGTAAATTTGGAAGATGGTTCTATTCATATTGATGATGACGGTCTTCATGTGACTGCAGCTACAGCAGTCACACTGTACTTCAGTGCTGCGACTAGCTTTAACGGCCATGAAAAATCTCCAGGGAAAGAGGGGAAGAACCCTTCCTTGGCCGTAAAGAAATTTCTAGAGAAAGCAATGACGAAATCTTTTGAAGAGTTAAGACATTCTCATACTGAAGACTATAAGTCATTATTCGATCGGGTTGAGCTCGATTTAGGACCCGCAATTGCTCCGGAAAATCTCTCCACAGATCAATGGGTATTGCATTATGGTGCAAATGATCCAAAGTTGGTGGAATTGTTGTTTCAGTATGGACGCTATTTAATGATTGCAAGCTCAAGACCAGGGACACAGCCTGCTAACCTCCAAGGAATTTGGAATCGAGAGGTAAGACCTCCATGGAGTAGCAACTATACTTTAAACATTAATGCTCAAATGAATTATTGGCCAGTTGAAATCTGTAATTTATCCGAATGTCATGAACCTCTATTGAACTATATTAAAGAATTGGCAGAAAACGGAAGGGGGACAGCATCCGTTAATTATGGGTGCAGGGGGTGGACAGCACACCATAATGCAGATATATGGCGTCAATCTGCTCCAGCCGGTGACTACGGATATGGTGACCCTGTTTGGGCTATTTGGCCATTAGGAGGAGCTTGGTTATCACAGCACCTTTGGGAACATTTTACGTTTTCAAAAAATCATTCTTATCTTCGGGAAACTGCCTATCCGATTATGAAAGAAGCAGCTCTTTTCTGTTTGGATTGGTTAATCGAAGATGAGAACGGAATTTTGGTTACTGCTCCATCTACCTCGCCTGAGCATAAATTTATGACGACAGAGGGAAAACTTGCTGCAGTAAGTATGGCAACAACAATGGATATGTCCTTAATTTGGGATTTGTTTACTAATTGCATTGAGGCAGCAGAAGTATTGAAAATAGATGAGGATTTTCGTAATGAATTAATTTCTGCTCGTGATAAATTACAGCCAATGCAAATCGGTAGCTATGGACAGCTTCAAGAATGGGTAAATGATTGGGAAGATGAAGATAACCATCATCGCCATGTTTCACATCTTTTTGGAATTTATCCTGGTCGCCAGCTGAATGATTCTGAAAGTAGTGAACTGTTCAATGCTGCTCGAAAATCTCTTGAACGAAGGGGGGATAATGGTACAGGGTGGAGTCTAGCCTGGAAAATTTGCTTGTGGGCACGATTTAAGGATGGTGATAGGGCTTTTCAATTAATTTCTAATCTTCTTCAGCTCGTGAAAGAGGATGAATTCAACTATCAAAAGGGTGGTGTTTATTCAAATCTCTTTGATGCACACCCTCCATTTCAGATTGATGGAAACTTTGGATTTACAGCTGGTCTAGCTGAAATGCTGATACAATCACATACCGGTGAAATTCATTTATTACCTGCTCTTCCTTCTGGATGGGCAAATGGATATGTGAAGGGATTACGAGCACGTGGAGGATTTGAAGTGAATGTTAAGTGGGAAAATAATGAATTTGAAAGTGGTGAAATTTACTCCCATTTAGGAGGACCGTGTCACTTAGTGGTTGGACCATCCATTGAAGTGACAGTAGATGGACAGATTATACCTATTAAAGTAAGTACTAATAACAGGATTTCATTCGATACACAAGAAGGGAAAAAGTATTTTATTAAAAGAACATAAAATGACAAGTATCTTAGAATTTGGAAAAGAGTTAGGTTTTCACGAAAAAATTCCTAATTATCCATCACCTTGTTACCTGAAAGGGAAAAAGAATTCTTTAAAATTCACTGCTTTAATTAGACAAAAAGGGACCACGATATGGTCCCTTATTTTACAGTGAAAAGGATATATTTGGACCAAAATAAGCATTCTTACATTCTAAGTCACATGAAAAAGACTATCATAGCAGAACGGTAATGGCCCTGACTTTTTTAGGATTACTAACTTAATATAGCAATATTTTCGAGAGCGCTATCTTTATGATAGGAGGAGACGTTCTTGCATTTAATGAGTAAAACAACTAAAACCTTTAGAAAATTCTTACTATCATATTTGGTTATTCTTTTATTGCCACTTATTACTGGAATAGTGTCTTACCAAGTATCGATGGATGTTGCAAAGAAAAGTTCAATCGAGTCGAGCATGTTGATTTTAAAGAAGAGTAAAGATATTTTAGAAAGCAGATTGTTGGAGGTTGAAAGATTTACAAAACAACTAACACTCGTTGACGATTTTAATCAACATCTAATAGCAGGAACAGAACCTAATTCTATAAATCTCTATAGCCTGAGTGAGACATCACGCTATATTTCAACCTATGCACATACAAATGATTTTATAGAGGACTTTTATATCTATTTAAAAAATGATCAAGTTATTTTAAAGGATGGTTACGTTTTTTTTAGATTAGATCATTTCTATGATCTTTATCATTATCATGATCTTTCCTTTGACCAATGGAAGAAAAGCTTGGAGAGAAATCATCAAGGAGAAGTTATTCCTGTTCGCCAATATACTAGTGATAGTAAAGAACTTTCTGTAGTAACCTATGTACAATCACTACCTTTAAATAGTATTAACGAACCGTTGGGAACTGTAGTGATAACAATTAATCAGAAGAAAATTGGAAATCTTTTAGAAGAGTTATCGAAGCAGTATGGAGGATGGACATTTATTGCAGATAAAGAAGGAAATCCTCTTACAATGATGGGGATTAGTGAGGATAGTACGAAAAAAGTAGTTAAAAAATTAAATGAGAATAGCCGGTCAGTAAATCAAGAAAATGAAACCATCCTATTATCTTTACACTCAGACTTCAACGGATGGCGTTATGTAGCGGGCATACCGAAGCAGGCTTTAATGGAAAAAGCAGAAACCATTAAACAAATCACGTTCGTTGTAACTTGTACCACTCTAATGATAGGAATGTTACTTTGTTTATTTCTTGCCTACCGAAATAGTACTCCAATTCATAACTTAATAAATGTGGTGAAGGAGCAAATCGGAACAGATTTATCTAAACACAAAAACGAATATGACTTTTTACATGGAAATATTGCAACACTGATAGCAAATAACGATACATTGAAAAGTGAGTTGGCAAATCAGCAGGAGTTGTTAAAGGATTCTTTTGTAAAGAGCTTATTGAATGGAGAGTTCTATTCCCAAAAAGGAATCATTAATAAGGCTAACCAATTAAATGTCTCCATTCGAGGAAAGTATGGATATGTTTGTGTTTTAAAGATAAATGGTTATGGTGATTTGGAGAATAAAGAGATTCATAATGAGTTAAGCGCAGCTCGATTCATTGTAAAACGTAAACTTGCAGAATTAGAGACGGATATGATGATGTCTGATTTAGGTTCAGATAAAATTGTTGCCATCTTTCATTTTAAAAAAGAAGAGAATTCAAGTAACGTTGATGAGATAAAACATATTTTAAATTTACTTATTATCTCATCAGCAAATCTATTTCGAATATCTATATCAGCTTTTATGGGACGCCAATTTCACAATTATCATGAAATTAGCCAATCCTATCATGAAGCAAGGTTAGCTGCAGATTATAATTTTTCTGAATCAAATAAAAGCAAGATTCATTGGTACGAAGACATTATAAAGGAAACGTCTGTTTTTTATTATCCAATGAATCTAGAACTTCGTCTAGTAAATGCACTAAAAATTGGTGAATTATGTGATGTAAAACAAATATTGAACCAAGTTTTTCATGAGAATTTTTGTGAAAGACAATTATCCCCAATATTAGCTGAGCAATTCCTTATGGAAATTAAATCTACGTTAATAAAAACCTTACACTCTACGATGTACCAAAATTCTAATGAATTACGAAGATTAATGAATCAAGTATTACAAGTTCAACTGAAGTTTGGAATTCAACAAGTATGGAAAGAGTTTGAATTTATAGCAACTGAATATTGCGCGCATGTTAATAAAAGGAAAAAAGAGGAGAATCATCAGCATATTAAATTAATTATTGAGTTTTTGGAAGCGAATTACGGTGACCCAAATCTATGTTTGTATCGAATCGCAGAAGAAATAGGACATCCAGAGAAGTTTGTTTCTCAACTTTTTAAAGAGCATGTAGGGGAATATGTTTCGGATTATATTGAAAAAATCCGAATTCATAAAGCTTCAGAACTTCTCGTTTCTACCGAAATGACAATTGAGGAGATTGCGATGGAGGTCGGATACAATTCTGCCCACTCATTTCGCAGAGTTTTTAAGCGAGTTTTAGATATGACACCTAAGGGCTATAGGCAAGCTGGAAAATTCAATAGGGAAGAAGTAAATTTACAGAAGTAAGAACATTCCATAAATACAAGTAGAAGATAAGCTATTTGTTCTTTATGGAATTTTTTTGTTCAGGCAATAAAGTTTAACCTTTACATACAGTGGGAGCACCTTGCGAAGAATTTTTCATTTTTACCTGAATTTGAAAGGAAAAGAACGAATTGTACCTTTTAATTTCAATTGTACCTTTGTCTCTATTCCCTCAATTATAACCTTGCAAGCTCAAAAAATGATAACGCAAAGAAAGGTAGTTTCTTTGATATCACATTAACTCTAGATTGTACCATTCATTTTCAATTGTACCTATCAAAAAGGCAAGAGCTCATGATACATTCTTATCAGCTTAAGCAATCAGTAAATGACAGCGTTTGCAAATTGGATAGGAGTGGTTACATTGAAGGTTGAGGTAACAAATAAGACATTGTCAAGTTCAAATGTCATTCAGGTTAAGTCGTCGGTTTTGGGAAGGGCAAAAAAGTCCTTTAAAAGACATTGGCAATTTTATCTTCTGATTATCCCACCGGTTTTATATTTTGTTGTTTTTAAGTATATACCTATGGTCAATTCTGTCATTGCCTTTAAAGATTATAGTGTCGTTAAAGGGATATGGGGAAGTGAGTGGGTTGGTTTTAAGCATTTTGAAATGTTTTTTAGTAATCCACAATTTTGGGTTCTTATAAAAAATACGTTTTTCCTTAGTTTGTATGGATTAGCTGTCGGTTTTCCGATTCCAATTATTCTAGCACTCTGCTTAAACGAAATTCGAAATGGGATTTTTAAAAAGACAGTTCAACTGATTACGTATGCTCCATATTTCATTTCAACGGTTATCATCGTTTCAATGTTAACGTTAATTTTTTCTCCTAGGCTTGGAATTGTTAATCAGCTTTTGGGATATTTAGGCGTTGAATCAATTAATTTTCTTGGAATGCCAGAAATGTTTAGAGATATCTATGTGTGGTCAGATATTTGGCAGCATGCAGGTTATTCCGCCGTTATTTATTTAGCGGCACTTTCAGGTGTAGACCCATCACATTATGAAGCGGCAAAGGTTGATGGAGCAACTAGATTTCAAAAAATCCTCTACATTGATTTGCCGAGTATCATGCCTGTAGCGACAATCATACTCATCTTAAACGTAGGTAATATGATGGCACTAGGATTTGAAAAAGTCTTTTTATTACAAAACCCTCTTAATCTCTCAACCTCTGAAGTTATTGCAACATATGTTTATAAAATAGGTTTGCTCAATGCTAACTTTAGTTTTGCAACTGCAGTCGGTTTGTTCAATTCAATAATCAATTTAGTTTTACTTGTAGCTGTCAATACGGTTGCGAAAAGAATATCTAAAAACGGTTTGTGGTAAAAAGGGGGAGCGAATCATGCTAGGTCAGAAAAATAAAATTAAAGAATCATTTACCGATCGACTGTTTCTTGCTGGTGTATATATTTTCTTAACAATTGTTTTAGTCATCGTACTTTATCCACTTATCTATATCATCAGTGCATCTATAAGTAGTCCTGGGGCTGTTTCATCTGGAAAGGTTTGGTTATGGCCTGTTGATATTTCTTTTAAAGGGTATGAAATTATCTTTAGTAATTCACAAATTGTAACGGGCTATGTAAATTCACTTCTTTATACTACTCTCGGTACGTTAATCAGTGTGACGTTAACTGTATTGATAGCTTATCCGCTTTCGAGAAAATCATTTTTTGGTAGAAATGCTTTAATGTTTTTTATCGTGTTCACCATGCTCTTTTATGGTGGCTTGATCCCAACGTATCTTGTTGTGAAATCATTAGGAATGATTGATACAAGATGGGCCCTCCTAATTCCTAATGCAATTGCAGTTTGGCAAGTGATTATTGCAAGAACATTCTTTCAAACTTCAATACCAGACGAATTAGTGGAAGCAAGCGAAATGGATGGCTGCAGTGATTTGCGTTTTCTTTGGTCAGTTGTACTTCCTTTAGCAAAACCTATTATCGCAGTTCTAGTTTTAATGTATGCAGTTGGACAATGGAATGCGTATTTTGACGCATTGATTTATTTAAAGAACCCAGATTTGCATCCTCTTCAATTGGTTCTTAGAAATATTATTATTTTGAATACAAACACTGCTGGAATGGAGGCCTCTGAAATGTTAGAAAGGCAACAGCTTGCTGACCTCATGAAATATGCCCTAATTGTTGTGGCAAGTTTACCTGTTATGCTCATTTATCCATTTGTACAACGTCATTTTGTAAAAGGCATGATGATTGGTTCAGTAAAAGGATAATAGGTGAGAGAGACATAAAGGAGGGGATGCTAAATACTAGGAGTTTTCTTGATTGTGATTCTATTCAATATTATCAAGCAAAGGGGATGATTACATTGAAAAAAACAATAATGCTGTTATTTACACTGATGCTTATTGTAAGCCTTGCTTTAGCTGGTTGTAGTTCAAATGATAAAACCGATGTGTCTCAACAAGAAAATGGAGATGGACCTATTAAAATTAAAGTGTTTGCACCCCAGAATGCTGAAACAGATCTTGAAACGAACTCCTTTACAAAATTAGCTGAAGAGAAGTTTAATCTTGATTTAGAATGGCAAACAACAACTTTTGATACGACTTCTGCAAGTGAAGTACGAAATATTGCTTTAGCTAGTGGTGACTTTCCGGATCTCTTTCTTTTAATACCTTGGGTAGATCAGTTTTCACAAACAGACTTACTACGATATGGTAAACAGGGCGTTATCCTGCCGTTAAATGATTTAATTGATAAATATGCTCCGAACATAAAGAAAGTGTTAGAAAATCATCCATATTATAAGTCTATGGCGGCTGCACCTGACGGCAATATTTATGGACTACCTCAATTAAATGAGTGCTTCCATTGTTCATACGGAAACAAATTATGGCTGAATTCAAAATGGATGGAAAAATTGAACCTACAAACACCGTCAACACCAGAAGAGTTAAAAAATGTATTAAAAGCCTTTAAAACACAAGATCCCAATGGAAACGGTAAACAGGATGAAGTTCCATTAAGTGGTTCTCCTGGTTTAATTGAATCTTCCGTTATTCCATATTTAATGAATGGCTTTATATATGATGATGCGAGATCGCGATTACTCCTTGAAAATGGAAAGGTAGATTTTGCGGCGAATAAAGAAGAGTGGAAACAAGGGCTAGCTTATATTAAATCCTTATATGATGAAGGGTTAATTGACAAGGGTGCATTCTCACAAAATACGGAGGCGTTACAAAAAACAGGAAATAATGCAGATGCTCAAATTTTAGGAGCAGCTACTTCCATGCATCCGTCAATTTTTGTAACAGAGTCGGAATATCAAAATGACTATGATGCGATTGCTCCACTTAATGGACCAAACTCTGCTTATGCAACATATAATTTTCCAAGCAGTCCAGGGGGGACATTTGTTTTAACGAGTAGTGCAAGTGAAGAGGCACAGATCGCTGCCATTAAGCTTGTTGACTATATGTTTACTCAAGAAGGACAAATTCGAAGCCATTTCGGGGAAGAAGATGTAAGCTGGCGAAAGCCTCAAGAAGGTGATGTAGCCATTGAGGAAGGAGCAGAACCAATTTTAGCACAAATTCCTTCTAAGGAAGGGGAAGAACCTAGAAATGATAATTGGGGATCAATGGCACAATATTATCAGCCGAGGGATTTCAGGGATGGATGGATACAATCGACTGACATTTATTCATCAGCAGGATATGAGCGCAGATTACAGGAAGCTACACATTTATATGAAGGAAAAGAGCCTTCTGAGGTTTTCCCTCATTGGGCAATTTGGATTGACCCTGCAGTTGCAGATGAAGCAGCAATGATTCGGACGAACATCGAGGATTATATCGAGCAGAATTCGCTCCAATTTATTACTGGTTCAAAAGATTTAGAAACAGAATGGGATGCTTATGTCGAAGGTTTTGAACAATTAAATTTAAAACGCTATCTTGAAATTATGCAAGAGTCATATGATAACTCTAATTTATAAGGCTGTGAAATGCTAGGTTATCAATTGAATGAAATACCGATGGTTTCTATCTTTCATCGGTATTTTCTTTGATCTATATTATTACAACTTAAAGGGTAAAATTTAGCATAAAGGTATATGGGAACGTAGAACTCCTATTGGAAATGGTAGACTTAATGCATTGATTTTTAATGGTGTCAAAGAGGATAGGTTGAAAATTTACGATAGGAAGAGTGCCTATTTTCCGAAGGGAAGAATATTACCTAAATAGCTCATAATTACATTTACGATCGTCCTAGTAATTTAATTTATTCTTATTGAATTCTTCACTGAGTTATCGTACTGAGGAATCTACCTGTGTACGATTTTTTGATGTTTAAAGGTGAAATGTAAGTGATGTGAGAAGCTTTAAACTTTGCAAAAAGCCCAGAGCTTTGCATATTTCCTATGCAAAGCTCTGGGCTTTATTTACATTATCGAACTGCCTTACAAGAATTTCTCTCAATAAGATCTGTATCTACAAATAGTTTAATTTTATCGTTTTCATTATTATCAATTTCTCTTATAAGTTTTTCAACAGCTAATAAAGCAATTCTATCTTTTTTTACATTAATTGTAGTTAGTTCGGGAGTAATTACTTGTGACTCAAAGATATTATCAAAGCCAATGATTGAGATATCGTTTGGAACTTGAATACCTAACTCACTTAATGATTTTATCACACTAATGGCCATATAATCAGCTTCACAAAATAGAGCTGATGGTAATTTGTTTATCTGGTTTTTAATTTTAATCTTAAATTCTTCTTGAGAAGTGATGACAGTTGGTGATATTGAAAAATAATTGTGTTCAGCAATCTTTAAATCATTTTCTTCCAATGCTTGTAAAAAACCTTTCCTTCTCATATCAAAATTATACATTCTAGTTGTTGATTCAACATAGCCAATATTTTTATGTCCTAATTCAATTAAATACTTTCCTGCCTGATAGGCCCCATAAATATTATTCATAACAACAAAATTCACATCTAGCGTTTCAAAACAGGTATCTAATACAACTAAGTTTGGTTGGACACTAGAAACAATATTTATTTGTTCAGGTGTTAAGTTTGTACCTAATAATAATATTCCAGCGGATTTTTGTTCTTGTTCTAATCTCGCTATTTCTTCCTTTAAGTTTTTAATACTTATGGCAGAAACAATTAAAGAATATCCATTTGAGCCAATTTGTTTATCTATATTGTTTATTAATTCTGTGAAAAATGGCATTGTTTCGTAATGTTCTGTTACAATTCCTTCGTTTGTACATGCAACAAACCTTAATAGTTTTGAGCTTGTTTGAAAGTATTGGTCGGCCTTGATAATTGGACGAGGAATATAACCATGTTCTTGTGCTATTTTTATGATTTTATCTCGAGTTTCCTTGCTGACTCCATTTTTACCATTAAGTGCTAGAGATACTGCAGATTTGGAGACATTCGCTAACTTAGCGATATCATCTATTTTCATTTATGAATTACACCTACTTATTTAAGAATAATTTATTTAGTAATTATTTTATAATTTATTATACCATAAATAAAAAGTTTAGTTCTTGTTTAGTTCCAGATAAGTAGTTAGACTTTTGGTGATAAATATTAAATGAAATATAGAAATAGTTTATTATTAATAATGAAAGCGGATTAATCTATTTTACTGAATAACTCATCAACTAAACTTTAGCTAAAAATATTTCGTAAAAATCATTGACTCATTAATAAACAGTTGTTAATATACAGACATACAGAATATATTTACTAAACAAGTTTAGTCCATGTAAGGTGTCTAAATAGAACTCGTATATCAAAATATTCTCTGTATATTTGAATTTTTAATTGGTGATGAAAAGAAGGAAAAGTTTAAGGTTGTAGTATTTAGGAGGTACGATTATGGGGAAGTTAAAGCTAGGT
This sequence comes from Metabacillus sp. 22489, assembly GCF_052044855.1. Classification (NCBI taxonomy): domain Bacteria; kingdom Bacillati; phylum Bacillota; class Bacilli; order Caryophanales; family Bacillaceae; genus Metabacillus; species Metabacillus sp. 22489. Next base: position 52,223 of record NZ_JBQENT010000014.1, on the reverse strand, counting down.
TATGCGCCTACAAGAAGATTTGTTTTTAGTAAGGAAGATGCATTGAAATATAAAGTTTTAATTAGAGAGAAGATGGAAAGCTTTGGATTGGATATTGATATCGTTGATTTAGAAGGAATCAATGAGGAAGGATTGTTACATGAACGGAATGAAGAAGCTGCCATTATAAAACGATTTAGAGATGAAGAGGTTGATGCTTTATTTTTTCCTCACTGTAACTTTGGAACCGAGGATATTGTAGCACGTGTAGCTAAAGCGATAGGAAAGCCTGTATTAATTTGGGGGCCTAGAGATGAAGCGCCATTAGAAGATGGGATGCGCCTACGTGATACACAATGTGGAATCTTTGCGACAGGAAAAGTGTTAAGAAGATTTAATGTGAAGTTTACATATATTACAAACTGTCGTGTAGATGATCCTATTTTTGAAAGAGGATTTAAGAACTTTATAGCAGCAGCAAATGTTGTAAAACATTTTACTAATCTACGAATCTTACAAATCTCTACTAGACCGTCAGATTTTTGGTCTGTTATTTGTAACGAAGGTGAATTATTAGAAACATTTGGAATTCAAATTCATCCGATTACACTTGATGAGTTGAAAAAAGAAACATTGAAGATTGAAAAAACAGACAGTCCTGAACTAGAAGAGGCCGTGAACTATATTAAGGAAAAGCTTGATTGGAGTACTGTTACGGAAGAGGACGTTAGACGTATAGCTTCATTAAAGGTCGCGATGAAAAAATTAGCATCAGAGACTAGAAGCACAGCCATTGCTATTCAATGTTGGTCAACCTTGCAGGATATTATTGGTATTATGCCGTGTTTGGCAAATGCAATTTTAACAGATGAACAGATTCCCGTAACTTGTGAAACAGATATTCATGGTGCAATTACATCTATTATGGTTCAGGCAGCGACTTTAAATACTGCTCCAACATTCTTTGCAGATATTACAATACGCCATCCTGAGAATCCGAATGGCGAATTATTATTCCATTGTGGTAATTTTCCAGTCTCATTAAGTGTAGAAAAAAGACCAAAGCTAAATAAACACTTTTTATTTGATGACCATTCTCCAGGAACTCATGAAGGACAAATTATGGGTGGAGACATGACGTTAGCAAGATTTGATGGAGATCATGGAGAGTATTCAATATTCCTTGGAAAAGCAAAAGGGATTGAAGGTCCATTTACTAGAGGTTCATATGTATGGGTGGAAGTAAATGATTGGCCGCTTTGGGAAGAAAAATTAGTGAAAGGCCCGTACATTCATCATACTGTCGGTATTCATGCCAATGTTATTCCTGTTCTGTTTGAAGCATGCGAATATATCCCTGGTTTAACTCCAGACCCTGTTGATCCAACGGTTGAAGAAATTAAAGCTTGGCTCCGGGGGAGTGATCTAAATAAGTAATGTGTTAGATGAAAATAAGGAGGACATATTCATGGATGAGATAACGTTCTTAAAAAGAAAAGCAGTTGAAATTCGCATGGATTTATTAACAATGATATATAATGCACGAACCGGTCATACTGGTGGTTCTTTATCAAATACTGATATTTTAACAGTTTTATATTATAAGATTATGAATATTGATCCGAGCAATCCTAACTGGGATGAACGAGATCGTTATGTTCAAAGCAAAGGGCATTCTGTAGAATCTTTATGGGCAATTTTAGCAGATAAAGGCTTTTTTCCAAAAGAAGAATTAAAGACCTTCTCACAATTTGGTTCAAGATTAATTGGTCATCCAAATAATAAAGTTCCGGGGATTGAAATGAATACTGGGGCTCTAGGACATGGACTGCCAATTTCGGTGGGGATGGCATTAGCGGCAAAAATGGACGGGAAATCATATAAAGTATATACACTTATGGGTGATGGAGAGCAAGCTGAAGGCTCAGTATGGGAAGGAGCAATGGCAGCTGCGCAATATAAACTTGATAATTTAATCGCAATTATTGACCGTAATAAATTGCAAATTACAGGAAGTACCGAAGATGTAATGGCTTTAGAACCATTACCAGACAAATGGAGAAGTTTTGGCTGGGAAGTAATTGAAGTTGATGGTCATGATGTTGAGCAACTAGTAGATGTATTTTCACACACTCCTAGTGTAGAAGGGAAACCTACAATGGTTATTGCCAATACAGTAAAGGGAAAAGGAATCTCCTTTGCAGAAAATGTAGGCGCATGGCATCATCATGTACCTACAAAAGAAGAATACGACTTAGCAATGGAAGAACTTTCGAAACAACTGGAGGTCCTAGTATGAAAAATATCGCTTTAAGGCCTACTAAAGGAAATAAAATTGCAAATCGTCAAGCCATTAGCAAAACATTGTTGGAATTGGGTAGAAAGAATCGAGATTTATTAGTATTAACAAGTGATTCAAGAGGATCAGCATCTATGATTAATTTTGGAGAAGAACTTCCAGAACAAATCGTAGAGGTTGGAATTGCCGAACAAAACATCGTAGGGATAGCTTCAGGCTTAGCGCATTCAGGTAAAAAGCCATTTGTAGCTTCACCAGCTTGTTTCTTAAGCATGAGAAGTATTGAACAAATTAAGGTGGATATCGCGTATTCTCAAACAAATGTTAAATTAATTGGAATAAGTGGTGGTGTTAGTTATGGAGCACTTGGAATGTCACACCACTCTGTACAAGATTTAGCAGTTACAAGAGCGATACCTGGGTTAGATGTCATGATGCCGGCTGATCGACATGAAGCCAAAAAAATGATTGAAGCATTAGTTGATTATGAGCGTCCTGTTTACGTTCGGATTGGGCGAAATCCAGTAGAAGATTCATACCTATCAGAAGACTATAAATTTGAAATTGGTAAGGCAGTAACAATGAATGAAGGAAACGATATAACGATCATTGCAGCTGGTGAAACGGTGCGCGTTGCTCTTGATACTGCTGACGCACTTATGTCTGAAGGTATTAGTTGTCGAGTCATCAATATGCACACGATCAAGCCGTTAGACGAGAAGGCGATTATTAAGGCAGCTAAAGAAACAGGTAGAATTATTACGATTGAAGAACATAGTGTCTATGGCGGACTAGGTTCAGCTGTTTCAGAAGTCATTTCACAAAATTATCCGGTTCCTGTTAAAATTCTCGGCATCCCGGATGAGCCAGCTATAACAGGAAATTCAAAGGAAGTTTTTAACTATTATGGGTTAAGCGTAAATAATGTATCAAATCTTGCAAAACAAATGATTGACAATTAAGGTGGTGCTTATATGAATGAGAGTTATATTCTTACAATAGATCAAAGCACCTCTGGTACAAAAGCGATTGTAGTTGACAAGAAAGGTACTATTATTTCAAATAAGACAGCGCTTCACAAACAATTATATCCTCAATCGGGTTGGGTAGAGCATGACCCGATTGAAATCTATGAAAATGTAAAAAGAGTGATAAATGAAACAATTGAATCAAAAACCTTTTTGAAGAATAATTTGAAGGCACTTACATTAACAAATCAGCGAGAGACTGTTGTGGTGTGGGATAAAAAGACTGGTAAGCCAGTCTACAACGCAATTGTATGGCAGTGTCGAAGAACAACTGAAATGTGTAAAATTTTGAATGCTAAAGGATATGGTGATAAGGTCAGAGAGAAAACAGGCTTACCAATTGACCCATATTTCTCCGCCACAAAGGTAAAATGGATGCTTGATAATGTACCAGAAGCAAGAGAAAGAGCAGAAAAGGGAGATTTATTGCTAGGAACAATCGATAGCTGGTTAATTTGGAAGCTAACTGAAGGTGAAGTCCATGCAACTGATGTTACAAATGCTAGTCGAACACTTCTTTTTAATATCCATAGTTTATGTTGGGATGAGGAATTACTAGAAATCTTTAATATTCCTAAGCTAATGCTACCAAAAGTAAAATTTTCAGATGAATTATATGGATTAATTGAAGATAGGAACTTACAGGTTACCAAGCTCCCTATATCTGGTGTTATAGGTGATTCACAAGCGGCACTATTCGGGCAAAAATGCTTTGATAAAGGGATGGCAAAAGCAACTTTTGGTACAGGAACTTCTGTAATGGTATATACAGAAGATTTAGTAGAGGCAAGAGATGGTTTAGTTACATCTATTGCTTGGGGATTAAATGGAAAGGTTCATTTTGCTTTAGAAGGAATCATAAACACAACAGGTGACATCATTAGATGGATGAAGGATGATTTAACCTTATTTAATGAATTCAGTGAAGCTGAAGCTTTAGCAGAAATGCTTGAGGATAATGCTGGGGTTTATTTAGTTCCCGCATTCGTTGGATTAGGTGCACCGTATTGGAGCCCAAATACTAGAGCGGGAATCATAGGCATGAGTAGAAGTACAAAAAAATCTCACATTGTGAGAGCCGGGCTAGAAAGCATTGTGTATCAAGTGAAAGATATTATCGAACTGTTCCAAGAAAAAAATCAAATATCTGTAGTGGAGTTAAAAGTAGATGGGGGTGCAACAACAAATAATTTCTTAATGAGGTTTCTATCTGATTTAGTAAATATGAAGGTAATGGTTTCTGACATAGCTGAATTATCTGCATTAGGATCTGCTTTTATTGGCGGACTTGGAACAGGTATGTGGGTTTCTGTTGAAGAGATTAGCATGTTAAATAGTGAGATACAAATATTTGAACCGAAAATGAGTGAAGAAAAAAGAGCACAGCTTTATATAGAATGGAAAAACGCTATTCATTCACTATTAATCTAATATAGTGAAGTGTTTATTGATAGGCTTGATAAAATATAAGTCTTTAAAGAAAATGTAAGCGCATTAGTTAATGCTGGCATTTATTCTATATAAGGTGGTGAATAGTTCATTTCTTTTAATACTTATCTTAATTAACAATAAATGGGTTGAATGATCGAATTAAAAATAAGATTGGGGGATTGAATTATGAGTTACGAAAGGCTAGCTAAACAAATCATCCAAGAAGTTGGTGGTAAAGAAAATATTAATAGTGTAATCCACTGTGTAACACGTCTAAGATTTAAGCTTAAAAATGAATCACTTGCGAATAAGGAAACGATAAAAAATTTAGATGGAGTCATGACTGTCGTGATTAGTGGAGGACAATTCCAGGTTGTTATCGGGGAGCATGTCTCTAAAGTTTTTGCTGAAGTAACGAAATTAATTGGAAAAGCAACTGAGGATGTTGATACAGAAGAAACTACTGAGAAAGGAAGTATATTTAGTAGATTTGTTTCATTGATATCAGGTATATTTATGCCGGTTATGGGAGTAATGGCTGCTGCTGGTATACTAAAAGGATTTCTAGTTGCCTTGACAGTTCTTGGTTGGATGTCAGAGGAAATGGGAGTATATAAAATTTTATTTGTTGCCTCAGATGGGTTCTTTTATTTTATGCCGATTCTATTAGGATTCTCTGCTGGTAAGACATTTAAAACGAATTCATATATTACCGCTACAGTCGGAGCAGCACTTGTATATCCTACAATGGTTGAAATGTACAATGCTGGTGAAGCGTTATCCTTTCTTCAAATTCCAGTAGTCTTAATGAACTATACGCAATCTGTTGTGCCGATTATTCTTGCAGCATTCTTTGTTGCAAAATTAGAGAAAGTCTTACTAAAAATCATACCGAAATCTCTTCAGTTAATTTTTGTTTCTTTGATCATTTTAGTTATAGTTGTTCCACTTTCGTTCATTGTAATAGGGCCTATATCTGTATACGCAAGTCAACTATTAGCAGATGGAGCAATGGCGTTGTACTCGTTAAGTCCAGTTATTACAGGCTTGTTCCTTGCAGGAGTTTGGCAAATTGCTGTAATGTTTGGTCTTCATTGGGCATTCATACCAATTATGATTAATAATATTACAACAATTGGTTTTGATCCAATTAATGGTTTACTATATTGTACAGTTTTTGCTCAAACAGGTGCAGCTTTAGCAGTTGCCTTAAAGACAAAACAAACAAAATTAAAGTCATTATCTACAACGGCTTCAATATCTGGTTTTTTAGGGATTACAGAACCTGCCATCTATGGAGTTAACTTACCACTTAAACGTCCGTTTATTATGGCGTGTATCGGTGGTGGACTAGGTGGTGCAGTTGCAGGATTCTTTAGTGCTAAAATGTATGGCGGATTTGCATCAGGTGGGGTATTTGGAATCCCGATGTTTATTGACCCAGAAGGTCTTTCAGCACAATTCTATGGATTTGCTTTATCACTTCTTATATCTCTCGCGACAGCATTTGTTCTTACTTTACTATTTGGCTATACTAAGGAAATAGCTGAAAAACAAGTAGAGAAAAAGTCTGCATAACCAATTTTAGAAATCGCTTACAAATATGAATTAGTAAAATAATTTAGTAGTTTTAAGGAATTGTAATGATATCGAGAGAAAATAGTTCTATAAACTATTTTCTCTACGATATGAAAAGGGAGGGTATATTCTTGATAAAAATAAGAATATCAGAAAATAAAAAGCAATTTGAAACGGAAAAAGGAGACCGCTTCTTTTATTTAGCTGATACAGTTTGGAGTGCATTCACTAATGCCACATTAGAAGAGTGGGAGTCTTACCTTGACTATAGAAAAATGCAGGGCTTTAATGTCCTCCAAATAAATATCCTGCAGCAATGGGACGCAAGTGAAACAGATTTGAATATAAAACCATTTAATTATAAGGAAGATGGTTCCTTCAATTTCTATGAGCGAAACGATGCTTATTTCGATCGTGCTGAAAAGATGATAGCGATGGCGGTAGAAAAGGGATTTGTGCCTGCGCTTGTTCTATTGTGGTGTAATTATGTTCCTGATACATGGGGATCAGAGATAAATGATGTAAATAATATGCCATTTGAATTAGTAGAGGAATATGTCAAATATGTCAATGAAAGATTTTCTAAGTATCATCCTATTTATCTTGTAAGTGGAGATACAGATTTTCCAACTAAACGGTCAATTGAATATTATCTATTAGCATTAAACACTATTAAAGAATTAAGTCCCCATTGCGTAACTAGTCTACACATTAGAGGAAGATTAATGGAAATTCCTAATGATTTTTTGTATAGTGACAAATTAGATTTTTATATGTTTCAATCTGGACACAATATACAATTTCAAAATATGTCCTACAAGCTTGCGGAAGAATTTAGTAACAAACCAGTAAAAAGACCTTCCCTTAATTCAGAGCCATGCTATGAGCAAATTGGGTATAGTAGGAATTTATATGGTCGATTTAACCAATTTGATGTTAGAAAAGCTGCATGGCAAAGCTTACTAGCTGGTGCAAGTGCTGGTATTACGTATGGAGCTCATGGCATATGGAGTTGGCATAAAAAAGGAAAAGGGTTTGGATTAATTGGAGAGGCATTTGACAAACCTTATGATTGGAAGGATGCAATAAAGTTTGAGGGTGCTTGGGATTATTCCTTTGCTAAGAAAATTTTCTCATTATATAACCTTGATGACTTACAACCAATTGATGTTGTGCTAAAAAATACAGAAGAGATTAGGGCGGCAATAAGCAATGATTCATCCAAGATTGTTATATATGTTCCAGTTAACACAGTGCTACGATTAAATAGACTTTTTGAAAATTATGAATTCACTATTATAGATTTAAAGAAAAGGCGTTTTGCTGAAGCAAATGTATCGTTTGAAGAGAAACATACAGTTATTGATATGCATTTGTTTGATTCAGATGTATTAATCATTGGAGAGAAAAGACTTTGAGCTCATAGCTCATAACCATCTATCTTATTTTCAGTTGGAGAAGAAGAAAAACCTGTTTTTCCATCTTCTCCATTCAAATTCTTGGCTTAAATTGAAGTGATAATAAAAGGAGAAATGATAATGATAGATAAGATATTTAAGAGTAAAAAGGAAATTGTTAAAGAACAAATTTATGCTCCTCTTTCTGGTGAATTAATACCACTAGAAAATGTTCCTGATCCGGTGTTTGCAGGAAAAATGATGGGTGAAGGTGTAGCTATTATCCCAGAGGAAGGTATGCTTGTATCTCCTGTGGAAGGTGAAGTCATTCAAGTTTTTCATACAAAACACGCGATTGGAATTAGATCTATTTCTGGCTTAGAAATCCTCATACATATTGGCTTAGAGACAGTGGAATTGAATGGCGAGGGATTTGACGTACAAATTGCCAAAGGACAAAAAGTCAAAGTAGGAGATCCTTTAGTGAATTTTGATATTTCATTTCTAAAGAGTGAAAATAAGGAAATTGTTACACCGATCATTATTACGAATTATTCTGATAAGGTAGATGGCATAGTACAGGTTAAGAACGGTGTAATTTCTAAAGAAGACATGCTGTTTATGTGCAATATTAAATAATGCTAAATGAATTAGGCGAGTAGTGTTTTTTTCAGAGAACTAGTTAACTAGATGGAGTTAAAGCTGCAAAGTGGTTTTAATATTAGTTCTGATGTTCTCCATGGAAATAAAAAGAGAAATAAATTCTAAAACAAGCAGGTCTTATTTTTGAAATCGATTAAGAAAAATATAATTAGCCAAACTTTCTTCAGTTGTTGAACTACAGTCAAAAAATTATTTATACGTTTATTCTACGTATAAATGACAACGTATACAAAACAGTAGAAGATTAGTAGCTGTAAAATTTAAGGTATTCGGTATTAATTAAAATGGTTATCTAGCAAAATTTCCAATTACATTCGTTTATTAGTGGTAGATAAGTATACTATATAATTATTTACAACTTTTAAAATAATTCTAGGTGAAGGGAGTGTAATTTCTTCTATCAATGTAAGAGTGTTCATTTTATCGTTTTAAAATGCTGAAAAAAAGTTGGTAGATTAGAGGAGGTAGTATACCGTGTTAAAGATGAAAGAAATGTTTCTTCTTGTTTTAGTCATAGCTGTTACATTTTCCTTTGTTATTAGTGCTTCTGCAAAAGAGAAAAAAGAAACGTACAGAACAGTGATTGAAGTCCAAGACTTTGGTCCAGTAATTACTAAGGTAATAGTTGAGTTAGGTATACCAGTTCCACAAGGTGCAGTGACAGAGGATACTTTTAATGTACATGTTAAAAAGGTTGATCCTAGGGTTCCTGTGGGTGGATGGGGAGCATATGTAGAAGGTGACCGTACTGTAACAAAAGCTTATGTTTCTGACAAAGATGGTAAGCAAATTAAAAATGGTAAGGGGAAATTTGTTGTATTAGAAATGGAAATTGGACCTAATGATTTATTAGGTTCAACTGTAAATTATGACCAAGCATCAGGTCATAATGATTGGGTTGATTATGACTATACGATCACTCAAGTAGAAGATATCAAAGTTCATCCTGGAAAGGGTGGAACAATTTCTAATTTAGTCATTGACACATTTGGAGGAGAAACTAGAGTCCTTATAGATGAGTTCTCTACTGGTAAAGCAACTTACGGGGATGTTACATTATCTTATGCTGATTTCAAACCCTCAAAAGACAAAGGTAAAAACCCATTAATTATATGGTTGCATGGTGGTGGAGAGGGTGGTACTGATCCTACAATTGCAATAGGTGCTAATAAAGCTGTTGCTTTCGCTTCTAAAGAAGTACAAGAAATCTATGGCGGTGCGTATGTTTTAGCTCCGCAAGCACCAACTTATTGGATGCAGGGGGAAACTGGAACTGCTGACGGTACTTCTATTTATAGTCATGCTCTAATGGAATTAATTAAAGACTACGTAGCAAATAACCCTGATATCGATCCGAATAGAATTTATATCGGTGGTGCTTCAAATGGTGGTTATATGACAATGCTAATGATTCGAGATAATCCTGGATATTTTGCAGCTGCATTTCCAGTGTGTGAAGGTTTAAATGATACATTGCTGACAGATGAGGATATTCTAAATATGATGAATACCTCTATATGGTTTGTTCATGCCAAAAATGATACCGTTTTAAATCCTGAGGTAAACACGATTCCAACATATAACCGTTTGATTGAAGCTGGGGCAAAAGAAGTATATTTATCATTATTTGAAGATGTGCATGATACTTCAGGGCTATATAAAAATGCTAATGGCGATCCGCATCAATATGATGGTCACTGGTCTTGGATATATGTTTTCAATAACGAGCCTATCATAACTATTAATGGTGAGAAAACATCTATTATGGAATGGATGGCTGCACAGTCAAATTAATTTGTGAAGTGAAGTGATAAAAGAACTGCTCCCTTTTTAAGGACGGGCAGTTTCTTTTATTCGATAACAAGCAATAAGTATATAATTGATGTAACTGCCATTTTGGTCTTAAAATGGTATCTGTAACACCAAAGATTTTTCTTTCGTTGCATCATTGTAATATCTGCAAATTTTGTTAAAAAGCGATCATATATCGATGATAAAACACCAAACACAAAAACAGAAGACTGAAAAAGCTCTTCTGTTTTTTCTAGATTAGCAATTATTTTTTTGCCAAACTCATCTCCGCACACATCAATATAAAAGCTCCAGCTCCATGAAGGTCATTTTCACTAGTAGGACGGGCAATATAATGAGCATAATCACCAATCCCTGTACCGATGCAAATATTGCCGATGAGTACGTTTCCATTTTCATCAAACTTCAACGTATCAATTACACCTTGATATCCCTTCCAAGCATATTCCATATATTTGCTATCCAAATAACCCATACGAACAGCTTTCGCAATGGCTTGAACAAACAGAGAAGAGCAAGAGTTTTCTAGCCAATTATCAGACAGATGACCTTTGTCTACCACTTGATACCATAAGCCTGTTTCGGGATCTTGGTAGTTTGTTATGGCAATGAGCAGGTCTTGAAGGATCGCAACTAGCTTTTTCTTATCCTTATGGTCTTCAGGAAGGTGATCAAACATTTCCAACAGAGCAACAGGGTACCAACCGATTGCACGACCCCAGAACTCAGGAGCTGTTCCCGAAATAGGGTCTGCCCAATGCGCTGCTTTCGTTTCATCCCAGCCATGATAAAGCAAGCCTGTTTCTCGGTCCTTCGTATACTTCTCCATGAGAATCGCTTGATAGGCCATCATATCAAAATAGTCACTTTCCCCGAAAGTCTTCCCAAACTGGACAGCAATCGGACCAGCCATATATAATCCGTCCAGCCACATTTGATTAGGGTAATGCCCCTTGTGCCAAAAGCCACCTGATGGATTAGTTGGCCATGATTTTAATAGCGGAACAAGGTTGTGCAAAGCTTTATTATATCGTTCATCACCTGTTATCTCATAAAGCGTGTAAAGAAGGACGCCAGGCTGGATGTCATCAAGTTCATCTGTTTTGCATTTTGGGACACTACCGTCTGCAAGAATATGGCTGTCTACCCAGCTTTTGATATAGTTGAAATAATGCTCCTTTTGAGTAAGCCTCCAAACCTTCTCCATACCAGATAGAAATACCCCCTGATGATAGTGAAATCGCTCCGGTGGAAGCTGCTCAGGCTGAAATTTGGCCATTATCGTTTCGCAGGCTTTCTCAGCCCATTGGATAGGGAGCAGTGTCTCAGTTGATGGTTTATAGGTATTAGACTTTGGAAAATTCATCATAAAATCCCTCCTACTCGGTTTACATCTAGGTTAGCACAGGAATATGTACATTTTTTGCGGAATTATCTAAAACCTTCTTATATTTTGCAGGAAATGAAATAGAACGCGTCTAATAATAGTAGTAAAAAGCGAGGAGGTTCAAGATGAAAGAACTTCTATTTAAAAACGCAGAAGAGACATTCATCGTCTCACATCGGAAAGCGCTAAGCCACAATATGCCAGAAAATCATTTTCATAGTACGTTTGAAATATTTTACTTAATCTCAGGTAAACGGGAATTTTTTATTAAGGATAGGACGTTAGTGATTAACGAAGGGGATATCGTCATTATTTCACCAAATATCCTGCATCGGACAACCAATACAGAAATGCCAAAGCATGAGCGGCTTATTGTTAATATACATGAGACCTGTATGTCTGTTGGGAATCCTTCCTATAGGAAAATCCTTCAACCGTTGTTCGAACGAGATTACATCATTGTTAGGTGTCATTTGCAAGAGCGCCTTAAAATTGAAACACTATCACAGTCGATAATACAGGAGATAGACGAGAAAAGACCGGGCTTTGAAATGTACGCGCAAACGTTAGTACTCCAGCTAGTCATTATTTGCTGTCGGCATATGCAGAAAAATAACATAGAGGCATTAGAATATCCGAGTCCCATGCATGAAAGAATTTCGGAGGTTGTCCGCTATATCAACAACAACTATATGCACGATCTTTCGCTTCAATTCGTCGCTGAGAAATTTTACGTTAGTCCATACTATTTAAGTCGATTTTTTAAAGAAGCAACAGGCTTTACATTTGTAGAATACTTGAACAGCGTTAGAATTAAAGAAGCGAAAAAGCTGTTGGAACACTCCTCGATGAAGGTCAATTTGATTTATAAGAAGGTAGGATTCGGTAGTATTACACATTTCGGTAGGGTGTTTAAGGCAGTTACTGGTTATGCTCCGTTACATTATAGAAAAAGGAAGTGATAGATTTAGAATACCTTCTTAGATTTTTATGAGTAATAGACTAAATTTACAATTTAGTAGTGATTCTTCTTTTTCCACCCTCGTCAACATAAGTCTGAATATTTTCCATCTGCCGTGGTAAATCCCTCCTAAATGAGTAATGACCATTCCCTAAAATCTCCCTTTATACCCTGTTAACAAAAGTGTTAATGATGTATATTTTTATTAAAGAATATTTATGAAATTGCAAACATTTAAAATTTAAAAGGGGATACAAACATGAGTAATGTTAACCAGTATGAATTAGGGAAAAAGCTTTATCAGGACTGGAGAATGAAAGTGGACGAGAATAACAGCTATCAAGAAGTAAGGCAGCTAAAAAGAGAGCAGATGAATCTACAAGAATTAAAGCAAGGCTTTATTGATGAAAGATGTACTTGTCTGAATAAAAGGGCTGAATTTGAAGATATTGAATGCTTTTATAGAGCTTTAGATGAGATAGGAACGAATGAAAAATAGTGTAAGTGGATATATACATAAACATATCTTCTCTAGCAACAAACGATATAACATCTACAAATGCCTCTTCCTTTCTTTTTCTCCTAATTCAATATATCCTTAAGATACAGAAACAATTGGAGGACAGCACCATGAAAAAGGTATACGCAGATGTCATTCAATTTCGTAACACACATTACGATTTTGGCTACATGCAGGGAGAATTAATAAAAGATTCAATACTACTAAAAAATCGAGAAAGACAATGGCTTGTTCGGAAGCCTCTTTTTCGAATTGATAAAGAAGAAACTGAACAGGTTTTTAAAAAATTAGCACCAAATATTTGGGAGGAATTTATCGGCTTACAGGATGCGTTAAAGTGGCCAATAGAAAGGGTTTTACAAGAATTTGGTGGTTATCGAGTGAATATTAATCCTTCTGGTTGCTCAATTTACGTTGGTGACGATTATATGATTCGCAATTATGATTATCATCCGAAAACCTATGATGGACGCTTCGTGCTATTTCAACCTACAGATGGAGGGTTCTCCAAGCTATATGGCAGCTGGGCAGGAACGATCCATACTACCGCTTATTTTCCGAAGGACCTTGAAGCATGGATTGTACTCGGTGGCGATCAGGAGCCAGCTAAATTCAGCTTTTCCAGCTGGTTAAAAGGAGAAGACCTTTCGCTTAAAACGATTGAAGGGGACATTGATACAGATATTCCTTTTGCCCATATGGAAAGAGCGGATTGGTTTAAATAATAAGGACTCATAAAAGTATATAAATGCACAATTACGCTCCTGAGTGAAAATGCTCGGAGCGTTTCTTTTATATGATCCTCTACCAATTAACTTTTCACTAAATTTCACCTTCGTCATTCCAGTAAAATACGATTCCTCAAAAAATTAGCTAATCTTTTCCTTTTGACTATAGCTGAGATATAGTGAAAGAAAAAGGATGAAAAATAGATTGGTAAATACAAACTTGTAAGAACTTAGGAGTGGTGACAATTGGCAAATACATATTGTCCTATATGTAAAGAAGAAAATGGGTGCATGCTAGGTAGTGAAGAAAACGGTAGTTGTTGGTGTAATCTTGAAACCTTCCCAAAGGAAATCTTCGAATTGGTTCCGTTGGAAAGTAAAGGAAAACAATGTATCTGTAAAAAATGTTTGCAAGACTTTAAAATAAAGAGCAACAAATGAAAAAGAACAATGGTTAACAATATATATTTGATGCGAGTTAAGGGTGAATGATGCGAGTCTTGACGTAAAGTAGTGCTTTTGGATAAAGAGAGATTGTTGCGATTCCTGTTTAAGATTTTAGAAAAATTGCTCATTCGGTTTATCGTTCGGAAGAGGATTGATAACCAATGCCACAATTGTTAACAAAAAATGTAGCAAACCATTGATAGACTTTCCTAAACCCCTTATATATAGTTAACGATATAAGGAGTTGGAAATATGATTGGTATGAATATTCGTATTTTACGAAAGAGGAATAAAATGAGTCAGGAGCAGTTGGCAGAAAAGGTAAATGTCTCACGTCAAACGGTAGCAAAATGGGAAAACGATGAGGCGATACCTGATCTTTATAAAAGTAAACAATTAGCAGAAATCTTTCAAATCTCATTGGACCAATTATCAGGAGGTTTGAGTGAGGAAGAGGTTGAAAATTTAGCTCCAAAGGGGAAACAGTTTTTCGGAGTTGTAAAAGTTGGGGAGCGGGGACAGATTGTCATTCCAAAGCAAGCTCGGGACATGTATCACATCCAAGCAGGTGATAAGCTTGTTGTTTTAGGCGAAGATGTAACAAAAGGGATTGCCATTCTTAAAACAGATAGCTTTTTAGAGTTTGCCGATATGATTCGGAAAGCTGAACTGGCGGAAGAGGAAGCAGAATGAGGAAAATTGTGTTCTTTTCAATCCCAGCGCACGGACATACAAATCCGACTATACCAGTTGTTTCCGAATTAGTAAGGCGAGGACATGAAGTGTGGTACTATTCGTTTGATGAATTTAAAGAAAAAATAGAGGCAGCGGGAGCAAAATTTATCTCCTGTGACAAGTACTTACCACCAATTTCTGAGGAGGAATTGGAACGCAAGGCTGGAAAGGATTTTGCCGCACTTATTGAAATGGTTGTTGATACGACAATTGCCTTAGATGATAAGGTTTGTTCAGAGTTAAGAGATTTTCAGCCAGATTGCATAGTTTCAGATTCAGTCTGCTTTTGGGGAAAGTTATTTGCTGAAAAGCTAGGAAAAAACTATATTTGTTCAACAACGACGTTTGCGTTTAATCAGCATACGGCTAAGCTAATGAAACGAAGCTTTAAAGAACTGATAAAAATGATGACAGGGATGCCGCGAATTAACAAAAAAATTCAGGAGCTACGAGCACACGGCTATAAAGTAGATAATTTTATTTCAATTATACAAAACGATAATGAAACAGACACGATTGTCTATACATCAAAACAATTCCAACCGATGGCCGAAACGTTTTCTGACAAATATGCCTTCGTAGGACCATCGATTCGTAAGCCAAGTGAAAAAGTCAATAAAGAAAAAAATCAAAAGCTTATCTATATTTCATTAGGGACAGTCCTAAATCAAAATAAGGATTTTTACCAAAATTGTCTTAAAGCATTTACTGACAGCCATTATAATATTGTAATGTCTGTTGGGGAAAAAACAGACATCACTTCTTTTGGACGCATACCTGATAACTTTACAATAAAAAAATCAGTAGACCAGATTGCCATCCTGCAAATTGCAGATGCATTTATTACCCATTGCGGAATGAATAGTGTGAATGAAAGTTTGTATCACGGAGTGCCAATGGTTCTATATCCATTGCATAGCGAACAAAGGGTAGTCGCAAACCGCGCTGCTGAACTAGGTGCGGGCGTTAAACTAAAAGGAAGCAAGCCGAAACAGATAGTAAAGGCAGTGACTGAGCTGCTAGGTGAGAAGAAATACTATGAAAATGCGATAATGCTGTCTGAAAGCCTCCGAAAAGCAGGGGGCGCAGTTGAAGCTGCAAATTGTATAGTGGCTAAAATTTCCGATAAGGAATAATAAATAATTTACATTATGCTTTATTTGAAAATGTAAATAAAGATGTGGATTGTAAATGATAATAGGGTGATACAATGTGGCAAGAAAAGCTTACTGAAATAAAAGAGGAAGAAAAAATAGTTGGTGCAGAACTAAATGGAGCAGCTAGTGACGAAGATATAGAAAAATTCAAAAAGAAAGTGAATGAAAAATTAAACGTTGAATTACCTCTGGAATATATTCGTTTTTTGCAAGTGATTAATGGTCTAGAATTTAATGGCTACACGATTTATGGAATTGATCAGGAATTAGTAGAAAAAAAGCCGAAAAATAAAATAGACGGTTTCATTGATTCAAATCAGGTGTGGCATGAAGTTGAACATCAAAAGCAATATTTGTTTTTCGGTGATGGCAGTTTAAGTTGGTATGTCCTTGATAAAGAAATGAAACGATATAAATTAATTGCTAAACCTGAAGGAGATGAATTAGAGGATTTTAACGGCTTTGATGAAATGATTGAACGAATAATGTCAGACGCATTACAATAGTGAAGTTGCCTTAATATCATAGAATAGTAGTGTTAAAAGTGGTGGATGCATTCTTAATTTTGTTTTAGCGAAAAACTGTTTTTAAAGATCCTAATATAGGTAAGAAATCATTTCCTATATTAGGATCTTTGCTTTTAGTTTTCGCCAGCTACCAAATGAAAAAATTGCTTACTTATTCATTAATGTCATAGACTAATAGATCAAATAGTTTATTATCAACATAAAGCAGGATTGCCCATTCGCCTGGCTTTGGTATTTTAACAGAAGAAGGAATGTGTGCATCAGCTCCATTCTGTTTTGCCCCGAGACTAGTGGTCCAACCATCTGTCAGAATTTGATGTACAGTTTCTGTTTCTTTATGGTATCCGACTACGGTTATGGTGGACTTACTAGGGTCATCTACTCCCCAAAGATGCCACATCCATTTCTGGCCATCTAAGCTCGGCGTATCTGCACCAATTACACCCGATTTTCCTTCATTTCCAATTATTCCATTTACAAGCATAGTAGCTTTTTTATCCCAATCAATTTTCTTGAAATCACTTTCTTGAACATATTCAGGTACATCATCGGGAATAGTGACTTTCTTAAACTTAGTTTCACTTGCATCATTTGACTGACAAGCTGCTAATAAAAGCAATAGACTGCAAATTATAAATAGACATTTTGTTTTCATATTAGCCAACTCCTAAATCATTTGGAATGTACTTGTTTTTTCATAATTTAAATAAAATACGTAGAGTTTTTACCAGAAAAAGACGACAAACATCAGCATTAGAATAAACACGAACAAACTTCGAATCTTGCTTATCCTCCATATAACGACCATTGTTACTAGACCTCCAATAAGCAAAAAAAACATTGCCAATTATTCTAACGAAATCATTCGATCCTATAGCGACAAGGTGTGTGATAAATACCCCTAAAAGAGTAAAACCAACTGTAAAAATTAGTTGTGGATGTTTAAATTCGTTGATGACAGACCTTTTTTCCTCCGCGCTTAACTTTAAATAGGATCTAATAACTAGTAACCCAGGTATCCCCCACATAAAGAGAATGGGCACAAGATAATCGTAAATAATGATACCAACCCCCTTGTATCCATTATATGGTATTTCTTTTTGTGAAAATAGTAACTTTTAACAGATTTATAGGAATGTAAAAGTAAAAACTGATTGTAATAGATTTGCAGTTTTGTCATAATTTACTCTATAAAGTGAAAATAGAGGTGAACTCATGCGAAATAAACCGCAAATCTTTTTACCGAAGCAACTAATCAAATACAACGATATTATCCAAAAAACAGTCGTTCCTTATATTCGGATAAATGGAGAAATGAGAAAAACAGGAGTCTATGAGAGCAAATTTGGAGGCACACCATATTTTCCAAAGGATATGGAATACCCTTTAGACTATAACAACAAGCCAATGAAACTAATGGCTCAACTCAATTTTGCGGAAATTCCTCATTTGGATCCTTATCCAGAAAAGGGCATTTTGCAGTTTTTTGTCACTGCATATGATGATTTAATGGGGCTTGATTTTGATCGTAAGGTTGATGGGGATACATATAAAGTAATTTACCACGAGGAAATTTTACCGGAAGAAATGCTAGTAATTGAGTTTCCAGAAGTGGATGAACAACATGAGGATTTCTGCTTTCCGTTTGAGTCAGAGGTTGGTCTCACTTTTGAAATAGGCTATGAAGCACTAGGTATCGCTGATTTTCGTGCAAATGAACAGCTTAAAGATGTCGATCTCGATGAAATCGTAGATGAAGATGGAACAGAAATGTGGGATATTTTTGCTGAGGAAATTTCAAATGAAGGGCATAAGATTGGCGGATATGCCTTTTTTACACAAACAGATCCACGAGAGTATAGTAGTAATGGAGTAAAAGACTATAGCATTCTCCTCTTGCAAATTGATACAGATGACGAAAATGACATTATGTGGGGAGATTCAGGTGTCGGCAATTTCTTTATTTGTGAAGAGGACTTAAAGAATTTAGACTTTTCAAAGGTATTGTATAATTGGGATTGTCATTAAACGAAATATTTTGGATTTGAATGAAAGATTTAATATTAGACGTGCTAGGATATGTCTAAAAAACATAACCTAGCACTTTTTTATTTTGCCTTGCATACTTTATGGCTATTAAGAAGCCTAATTTCTAACAGTAATTTACTAGGTTTGTCCAAGTTTTTGTCAGCTTTTTAGGAAAAGTAGTTCTTTTTAATGAGGAATGGGAATAATCATGTTTAACAAATTGGTTCCTTGCAGCCACTTAGTTTATCAGTTAACCAAAGTGTAAAACGGAAAATGTAAGCGCTTCATATTTTGTGGTGATTCACAGTATTGTCCTTTTAAAAGGGGGGATGCTCTCATTTAGCTTTCGTTCTTAAATAACGAATCTTTAATAGGGGTGGTGCAAACGTGAAGAAAAGGCTCTTTTCTCTCTCGATGATTGTCGGTTTAGCTTTAACATTCCTTCTTACAGGTTGTTCGCAAGCTTCAAATGAAAATAAGAAAGAGCTGACTATTTGGACGTTTACTGATGAAGCAAAATATGCGGTTGAGAAATTCAAGGAAAAGCATCCTGATGTTGATGTTAATTTGCTGTTTATTACGAATGATAATTATGTTCAAAAGCTTATTTCTGTATTGCAGGTTGAGAAAAATGTCCCTGATGTGTTTTTTGTTGAGAATGCTTACTGGCCACAAATTAAACAAATTCCTCGTTTAGAGAATTTATCAAAGGAACCGTATAATGCAGAGGAAATACTAGCTAAGCAATTCCCTTATATTCAGGATATTGAAAAGGATGAGGAAGGAATTGTTCGAGGGTTAGGCTATCAAGGAACACCTGGTGCCTTTTATTATCGACGAGATTTAACGAAGAAATATTTAGGAACAGATGATCCGAAGGAAGTTAGTGAATTGATATCAAGCTGGGATAAAGTGATGGAAATTGGTAAACGAGTTTATGAGGAGAGCGATGGTAAGGTTCATGCATTATCGAGCTGGTCAGATATCGATATCGTTGAAAGCTCAAATATTAAAGAACCATGGGTAGTTGATGGAAAGCTAGTCATTGATGATGTCCGTGTTAAAGAACTGGATTTAGTGAAGGAAGCGCGAGATACGAATGTTGAAGCAAAATATGAGGTATGGGGGCCAGCTTGGACGGCATCGATGCAAAAGGGAAGTGTGATGTTTTATGCTGAACCTACGTGGGGCTTACCATATATTTTCGAAAAGAACGCGCCAGAAACAGCAGGGAAATGGGGCTTGGCACATGGTCCAAAATCATTTAGCAGCGGTGGTACGTATTTAGCGATGTACAACAAGAGTCAAAATAAAGACCTTGCATGGGAATTTATGAAGTTTTATACAACGGATGAGGAATTTTTAAAGGAATTAGCGGAAAGTCAGCAATATTTCTTAAGTAATAAAGAAATTGATGAAGAGCTAGCACCTGAGTTAACGTCTGATTTCCTCGCAGGTCAGAAATATTTTGAATTTTTCGTTGAAGCTGGTGAACAGGTTCCATCAGCACCACAATCCAAATATGATAATGATATTAATAAGCTTTGGACAGAAAAGGTCAATGACTTTTTAAATGGACGGTTAAAAACGAAGGAAGACATGCTTGAATCATTTAAAACAGAGGTTGGCCACAATTTTCCTGAGATTGAAGTCAATTAAACCATCGAGGCAGGTTTATGAATGAAGCTGCTCGAAAGGGGAAATGGATATGTTTTCACGGTCATTACGAAAAGATCATTACGGTTATTTGTTTATTGCACCGTTTTTTATCATTTTCTTGATTTTCGGATTATATCCGATTTTGTATTCGTTGTATTTAAGCTTTACAAATTGGGATGGCTTTGGCAATCCGACGCTGATTGGGCTTGAGAATTATCAAAGGCTGTTCGGTGATTTTTTCTTCTATAAATCACTTGGTAATACGTTGTTAATCTGGGGAGTTTCTGTTATCCCACAGCTAACGGTGAGCCTTGTTCTTGCAGTAATTTTACATGAGAAATTTGTTAAAGGTAAGAGCCTTTTCAGAGCTGTGTTTTTCTTTCCGAACATCGTAACAGCTGCTTCTTTAGGACTTTTAGTTGCGTTAATTTTTAGCTGGCAAACAGGGAGCTTTAATCAATTATTAATGAGCCTTGGGTTTATACAAGATCCAATTAATTGGGCTGATAAGCCGATGTTTATGAGGATTTTAGTATCATCGATTTTGTTTTGGCAATACTTTGGCTATTCAATGATTATTTATATTGCAGGACTCCAGGGGATTTCGCGAGATTTATTAGAGGCTGCTGAAATTGATGGCGCTTCCAAATTAAAGGTGTTTTTTCACATAACACTTCCATTATTAAAACCTATTATTCTTTTTCAGATCGTTACATCAATTATAGGGGGAATGCAAATCTTTGATCAGCCTTATACGTTAACGAACGGAACCGGTAATCCTGATAATGCGACATTGACAAGTGTCATGTATTTGTATGAGACGGCGTTTACGCGGTATCAGTATGGATATGGTTCTGCGATTGCCTTCGGTTTATTCCTTGTGATTGTTATTTTCTCGATCCTGTCGTTTACACTTATGAACCGAAGAACAAAGGGTGAATCAAATTAAAGGAGGTATGAAACATGTCGCGAAATCTCACACTGGAATCATCAGTTAGTGAAACTGCAATCACGAAAAAACGAAAAATTAAGCTAAGCCATGTTTTGATACATGTATTTCTCATATGCTTGGCGATAATTTGTATTATTCCATTCTATATCATGCTCATTTATGGAACACATACAAATGCCGATATTGCATCAAAATTTATCTTTTTACCTGGAAATGCGCTCATTGAAAACTATCACTCTATGAATGAAAACGTAAATATTTGGCGAGGTTTTTTAAATAGTTTAATCATTTCCTGCTGTTCAACAGCACTTACTCTTTATTTCGGTGCACTTAATGCATATGGCTTTGCGAAATATAAATTTAAAGGGAAAAAATTTCTATTTATTTTCGTTTTGGCAACAATGATGGTGCCGCAGCAGCTCGGCTTAGTTGGGACGTTCCGAATTATGTACCTATTAAATTTAATTGACACATATGCTGCGCTTATTTTGCCTGCCGCAGCAAATGCATTTGCGGTTTTCTTCGTTAAGCAATTTATTGATGGCACAATTCCTGATGAAGTCATCGAGTCGGCAAGGGTGGATGGAGCAGGAGAGTTCAAAACCTTTAATCGGATTATTCTCCCGATGCTAATGCCAGCACTTGCTGCACTAGGGATTTTCTCATTTATCGGTTCCTGGAATAACTTTATGGGTCCGCTAGTTTTACTGTTTACGAATGAAAAATATCCGCTCCCGTTATTAGTCCAATTACTCCAAGGTTATTATGGGACGAATTATGGTGTCCAGTATTTAGGTGTCGCCTTATCGGTATTGCCGATCATTATCGTATTTGCCATTTTTTCGAAACGAATTATTGGTAGTGTCGCAATTGGTGCGGTGAAGGGGTAATTTTAAGAAAAAAGAAAGGGTGAGAGAGCCATGCAATTAAATGGAGCAATGAAGGTAGTCTATCAAGCTGGAGAATGGATAATTCGATTAGTTTATGCCAATTTACTATGGATGCTTTTCACCCTTTTAGGTCTCGGAATCTTCGGTTTCATGCCTGCAACAGTTAGCTTATTTGCATTATTACGAAAGTGGATCATCGGGAATGAAGTCGAATCGGCCTTCACGTTCTTTTGGACGAATTACCGTAAGGAATTTTTAAAGGCGAATCTGTTTGGTGTCATGTTCCTTGTGATCGGGTTAATCATTCGTTTAGACATTCTCTTTTTTCAAGATTCTTCTAATATAGTATTTCAGATTTTATTCGTTTTAATGATTTGTCTAAGCTTGCTATACTTCATTACAATAGTGAATTTCTTTCCAGTCTATGTTCATTTTGACCTTTCCATTTTCAATTATGTAAAATACGCCTTTCTTATTGGATTATCTCAGCTTTCATCGACACTTATGATGATTTTCGGCAGCATCATCATCTTTTGCCTATACTGGTACGTTTCCGGACTCATCCCACTGCTATGTGTTAGTTTATTTTGCTTAAATATTATGTGGTTTGGTTATCGGTCGTTTAAGAAGATTGAGCTCGAGCAGCAGAAGTAATTTTTGAATAGAAGTTAAAAGCAACACTGTCATTTAAAAGTAGTGTTGTTTTTTAAAAATATGTATTTAGTATGAGGCAACGTAAAACTAATAAATTTGATAATGGAGGAGCGCATAATACTTGTTCATCCAATGATCAAAGAAATTATTAGAGCATTAAATGTCGAAGCAGTTTCAGAAATGGGAACAAGCACAGGGTTATCATGATTTTGATAAAGTACGTGTGGACGCTTTTCTAAAAAATCTCTAAAGATGTATGTGGAGTAAGGAATAATATAATCGGAGTAATATTTTTAGCATTCGAAGTAATTCTAAACGAATGCTATTTTTGCGTGAACATGTAGATAAGTCTGTTTAAGTTCTATTATATTTCTGTTAAAATATGTTACGTACCTACCAATTAATTCCAAGTGGTGAGGTGGAAATATGGCGCTTGAAACACTACCAAATTGGTTTTGGGCAATCTATTACTTCATTTTAATAACAACATTAGCAGCTGGAATCTTTAGTATTTTTAGAAAAAAAATAAGAGCTTTGTCTGTATTGACGATTATTTTTTCCCTAACTGTTCCTATCATTTCTTTTTTTAATAGTATTGGTAGAGGAGAGGGAATGAATGAATTTGAGCATTTCATTAGTCAATTGCAACAAGGGACTTTATGGTCTATTTACACGATAATCGGTTACATATTTATAGTCGTCTGGTGGGTTTTGTTTCTTGTTAAAGGGAGAGAAAAAGTCTACTAATCATTTCAAAATGACCAATAGACTTTGTTGAAAGTACTTCCGTTCGAGTAGACAGTTTTTAAAAGAAATTAAGTTCATTAACGATATACCTATGAATCTTATAGCAATATAGCACATTAAAAGCTTGGATATGAATTGAACCTCAATTGTTACCAAGGTGTAGTTCAGTCCATATCCACGCGTTTTTATCATTTTTGTTTATTCATCCATAATTACCACATAGGTTCCTCTTTATTACTTAACCTATAGAAAAAAGGCATACTCATTAATACAATAAAATAGGAGGCTATCTCAACAGCAAATATATATTGAATCGGTACATTAAATGATACTAATGGTACCCAAATCAAAAAGGGACACATGACAAATAGGCTTAACTGATTCCTTGATTTTTTTGACAAATACTGAAAGTGTTCACAGGAGGGGCATCTTAATTTATTTTTGAAAGTAAACATTTTTACAAAAGTATCCTTCCAAGTCCACTTAGATCCACAATTTTGGCAATTTGGCAACAAAATCTACCACCTCATTGAAATTTTTAATATAAATCCCCATTGTTCTTTATGTATAAGTCAATAACTTTCTTTAATCATTAATCTTCTTGAATCGATCTCTTTTATTGGAGTACACCAACATAAAAATAATTAAAGTTAAAAATAGGATAAGACCAATAATAAATAAAACTTGATTTTCTAACATCTCGCTCACGGCGAATATGATGATGCTAAAGCTAATCCCATACATAATTTTACCGATAAATTTGCACAAAGCGACTTCATCGTATTGAGCCTTTTCACTATCTGACATTGTATTATAACCTGCAAGTATGGATGCTCCTTTTCCTTTCGAAAGTATAATAGCAAATATAATAAAAGGAACTGAAATAATGAGAATACCAATCTCCAACGAGCAACCTCCTTTTCTATAAAATTCTTCGTTGGTCAAACACCCGTATTTAATCATTATACGTATTTAATGCATGCTATGTTTCGTTTATTTGGCGAACTATTTAAAAAATGAATATAAAAAAAGGATAAGGTCGGAAACTTGTTGAATTAATTAATTGAGCGAACAAACTAAGTTGCACTAATTAAAATTGCTCGTCATTAAAAGTTTCTAAAACGAAGCAAAAAAAGGGGTATATTTAATGAACAAAAAAATACTGTTTAACGACGGATGGGAATTCGCAAAAAGTAGTTTAGAGGTTACAGAGCATTCAAGCTTGAATTTTCAACAAGTCGACCTTCCACATGATTGGTTGATTTATAATACGTTAGATTTATATGAAAATAGCATCGGCTGGTATCGAAAAACGTTTTCTAGGCCAATAGAAGCCAGTCAAGTTCTTTTATCGTTTGATGGTGTTTATATGGACTCGTCTGTTTATGTTAACCAGCAATTTGTTGGAGAATGGAAATACGGTTACTCATCGTTTGAGCATGACATTACAGATGCATTAAAAGAAGGAGATAATGAAGTTCTTGTCAAGGTTGTCTTTCAAAGTCCGAACAGCAGATGGTATTCAGGTGCGGGAATCTATCGAAATGTTTGGCTAAAGACACGCGAAGAAAGTCATATCGCAACAAATGGAATTTATGTTCATACAAAACAAGAAGATTCACGCTTTCACGTTGAAATCGATACCGAATTGAATGTGACAGAGGAGCTTGTTCTTACACATACAATTGTCGATAATGACAAAGTGATTGCGACAATTTCGGATACGCTAGCTCCAAATCAATCTAAGAAACTAGTAAATCAACAAACGTTAATCATTGAAAATCCTTTGCTATGGAGTCCTGAACAGCCAAATCTGTACAAGCTAATAACGAAGTTAGAAACTGAGGGCGGAAGAGTACTTGAATTAATCTCGCAAAATCTCGGATTCCGCAAAATCGTACTTGATCCGAATGAAGGCATGTTGTTAAATGGGCAAAAAATGAAATTAAATGGTGTTTGTGAGCATCACGATTTAGGGGCATTAGGTGCTGCGTTTAATGAAGCTGCTTTAAAAAGAAGACTTAAGCTGCTGAAAGAAATGGGTGTAAATGCAATTAGAACCGCGCACAATATGCCTGCAGTTGAACTTATGGACTTAGCTGATGAAATGGGATTTTTTATCGTTTCAGAGGCATTTGATATGTGGGAAAGGCCAAAGACGAAGTATGATTATGCACGATTTTTTAAAGAATGGGCTGAATCCGATGTGAAAAGCTGGGTTCTGCGTGACCGGAATCATCCGAGCTTGCTTATGTGGAGCATTGGCAATGAGATTTATGATACACATGTCGATGAGCGTGGGCAGGAAATAACAAAGCTACTGAAGGAGTATGTAGAGAAATATGATCCAAAGGGCAATGCGAGCGTAACGATTGGTTCAAATTATATGCCATGGGAAAATGCGCAGAAATGTGCCGACATTGTGAAGCTTGCCGGCTATAATTATGCAGAAAAATATTATCAAAAGCATCATAACGAGCATCCGGATTGGATTATATATGGGAGTGAGACGGCGTCAGTAGTTCAAAGCAGAGGGATTTATCATTTTCCATTTGAAAAAGCGATTCTTACAGATGATGATGAACAATGCTCAGCTCTTGGAAATAGTACGACAAGCTGGGGAGCAAAATCAGCAGAGGCATGCATACTCGCTGAAAGAGATACACCGTTTTCCCTTGGTCAATTTATTTGGACTGGCTTTGATTACATTGGGGAGCCAACACCTTATCATACGAAAAACTCATATTTTGGACAGCTTGATACAGCAACCTTTAAAAAGGATTCGTTTCATCTTTATCAGGCAGCATGGACGAATTATAAAGAAAACCCAATGATTCATATCTTTCCGTACTGGGATTTTAACGATGGTCAGCTAATCGATGTAAGAGTGTGTTCAAATGCACCACGAATTGAGCTCCAGCTTAATGGGGAAACAATTGGTGCTTATGATATCGACCATTGTCGGGGGAAAGAGCTAGTAGGGTGGTGGAAAGTTCCATATCAAGCAGGGGAACTACAGGCAATAGCCTACGATGAAGCAGGAAATGTGATTGCAACAGATGTGAAAAAATCATTCGGTGATGCGAAGAGACTTAAAGTGCAGGCTGATAAAGAGCAGTTAATTGCAAATGGGACTGATCTGATTTTCGTTGAAATTTCGATGGAGGATGTGAACGGACATCTCGTTGAAAATGCTACTAACCGCGTCTTTGTTAACGTAACAGGAGCAGGTCGTTTAGTCGGACTAGATAATGGCGATAGTACGGATTATGATCAGTATAAAGGGCAAAGCCGACGCTTGTTTAGTGGCAAGCTTATGGCAATTATTGCCGCAACAGTAGAACCGGGCTTCATCCAAATTGAGGTAAGTTCACAAGGGATCGAATCATGTAAAGCTGAATATAAAGCGCTTCCTTCAGGTGAGAACATAGAAGGGATTTCAGCAATGATGAGCAATCAACCTTTACCAATTGTTTTAGGAACCGAAGAGGAAATCCCGTTACGAAAAATTGAACTTATTAGTGAGCATGGCCAATTAATCGATGAAACGAGGAAAGAAATCAATGTTAGGGCACATTTATATCCGGAAAATACTTCATATAAAGAAGTTGAATGGAGTGTTGTCAATGATTCTGGAATCGTCTCAAACATTGCAAAGGTTGAAGCGAATGGTCTTGAAGCGAAAGTGAGCGCATTTGGTGATGGAGAGTTCCGACTTCGTTGTACAAGTAAAAATGGCGGAGATAAAACAAGATTGATTTCACAGCTTGAATTTAAAGCAACAGGGCTTGGAACTGCATATAAAAATCCGTATGAATTTATCTCTGCTGGACTGTATGACTATAGTAAAGGTGAGCTAGGGAGTGGAAACGAGCGTGGTGTAGCTACAAGTCGTGATGGTGAAACACAAGTCGGCTTTAGAAATATTGACTTTGGTCCATACGGCTCAGATACAATAACGATTCCAATCTTTGCATTAACAGATGAGGAATATTCTTTGCAGATTTGGCAAGGGATGCCTGGTGAAAATGGCAGTGAGCTCTTAGCAGATGTTATCTATCAGAAGGAATCAAAATGGAATGTGTATCAGGAGGAAACCTACCGCTTGAAGAAGCGACTAACAGGGATTAGCTCCATCTGCTTTGTCCTCCTCAATAAGGTTCACATTAAAGGCTTTTCTTTTAAGAAATACAATAGAGCCTTTGAACAAAATCGTGCAATCGACTGTGACCATATTTATGGAGATACGTTTACGAAAACAGAAGACAATATCGAAGGGATCGGTAATAATGTTTCCCTAGAATATGACCAGATGGATTTTACCACTGAAGGAGCAACAAAGCTTGTTGTCTCAGGTCGTTCACCGATTGATAAAAATACTATTCATATTCGGTTTGCAAACGAAAATGGAGAAAGCAATCAGCTCGTTGAATTTACCCATTCAGATGGATATGTTGAAAGGGTATACGATTTGGAAAAAATCACGGGTGAACAAAAGGTCACATTCATCTTTCTTCCAGGAAGTCAATTTGATTTTGCCTGGTTCCGTTTTGAAAGGTAGGAACAATTGAATGAAAAAAAGAAAAATCCTTAGAAACCTTAATTTTCTAAGGATTTTTCTATTTTCCCAATAATGACAACTATTTCTTACGATAATATCCACAAACATCAGCAGATTGTCATTTTCTATTCAACTATCCCTGTGCTCATAATCGAGACCTTTACGTGTACATCAAAGGAAAGCTCAGGATAAATCTGCCGCCATTCTTTATACGTTTTTTCCGTATGTAGCTTAGAAGCTTGATATCGAAGGCCAAACCCGATCGGATCGGCATCATTTTCCTGAAGCATTGTTAATAACTCTGTTAACTGCTTCTCCACTTCCTTACTCGCATAATGACTGTAGGTAGATAGTTTTTTAGGGTTCATTGGCTGATTTGCTTCTTCCATAACCCCTTTCATCGTCACATCCATTTTTAAAACAGGCTTTTGTTTAGCAGCTGTATCGAGCTTGAATTTTGTTTTTGATGAA
The DNA here is from genome assembly GCF_052044855.1 of Metabacillus sp. 22489. Classification (NCBI taxonomy): domain Bacteria; kingdom Bacillati; phylum Bacillota; class Bacilli; order Caryophanales; family Bacillaceae; genus Metabacillus; species Metabacillus sp. 22489. The sequence goes on along the minus strand of NZ_JBQENT010000014.1, from coordinate 23,612 downwards.
TCGATCGAAACGGTAAAGAGAAGATCATCTCTTTTTATGGTGAGATTCAGTTTTTCAACATTATTAGCCATTACATTATATAGTTTTGTTTCTTCAGGGGACAAATTTAATGGTTCTTTTTTATTTGCGAGAAGGGAAGAGCTATTTACGACTATTTTCTTCTTGTCCTCACTTGAATTGAAAACAGGTAAAATTGGATCATAGCCCTTCTCAGACAACCTCCTTTGAAAATCGAAAAGATAAGTAGAGACGATATAGGCGCTTTCCACTCCATTTTCATCAAAAAAATTAAACAAAGCATGTGAGCCTGCCTTCTCTGAGGATGGTTCGGTTTTCAGAACGCTTTCAGCTGATGGATTTCCTACAGCAACCCATGAAATCTTTTGGATATCTCTTCTTCGAACAAAAAAGTCAATTACTTCATTCATGTCATGGTTAAGAATTTCTTCCCCAAAAACGATGACCTTTGCATGACCAAAATCGAGTTCCTTATCAACATGTGATTTTAATAGACGAACGGCAGATGCAATTGATTCGCTTTCCTTTGTGAGATATGTATATTTTGCACCAGTCTCCTTTATCGATCCTGAGGGAACAGCGAGTTTAAGTGTTATTTTATACGGCTTTTCATCATTATCGCTATGGTCAATTCCTATAGAAAGGACGAAAATCCTTTTATCAATATCTTTAAACCCACATCCAAATTGGAGGACCAATGAAAGTGCAATAATCGTGATGAAAATCGATCTGCGAAATTGATAAACAGAAAATCTCAAACCTTCGCCCTCCTTTTAATATAGAAAAAAAGGGTAAACATAACAGCAAACGAACTAAGTAAGTAATTGAGAAAGTAGCTAGTATAGGTTGTCAGTTCATATTCTGTTAAATAAGAAACGGTAGCAAAGGCACCAAGCCAAAAAATGACGATAAATAAATAAGGTGTAAGGTTTCGTTTTTTCCATTTTAACCTTTTAAATGACATCACGCTTTTTAATAACTCCAACGTAACATGCCAGTGAATCAAAACACTTAAGAATGAAATTGCTAAATAGAGTAGGAGGAAGATATATACGACTCGCTCTACTACAAAGAATTCTAAGCGTAAAGTATCACTCGTTGTAATCCAAGGGTATACAATATCACTAACACCTTCAAAACCAAGCATTCCAATTGGGATAAAATATGTCGTAACAAGTGATACACCACCAAAAAAGCCTATGATAAGCATGTTTTTCCAATTGATTTGCTGGTTCCTTTTAAACAAACGATTAAAGATAATAAGATTGAATCCTCCCAATAATAAATAGCTGGAGGCAGAGATGCCAGTATAACTAGGATAATGATTAATATACATAAATGATTCCTTTATGAAATCCCAGTTAAGCTCAGGAGATGTGTAAGCTTTTAGTGTAATAAATGCAATAATCGGTATACAGCAAATAAGCACAAATTCAATCGTATAAAGAACGCTCCTGCTGTTCATTAAGATTCCATACGTAAGAAAGAGCAGGAAGGTAAAGGTGATCCAAAGTAAAGGCATATCAGGTGTTAAAAACCGATTTAATAAAAACGTGAAGGTGACTAAGGTGATAAGACCTGCAATATACCAAGTGGACGCAAAGACAAGAACAATTGCACCTGATAGCCAGCGAGGTAGATATTTTTTCGTCAAATCAGGAAGCCCTTGCCCTGGAAAAAGATTAAAAAAGCGGGCACAAATATAACAGAAGGCGAGTCCTAAAATATAGGACACGACCATGGAAATGATTGCACCATTCATCCTTTGTCCGATTAAAATTTTTGGGACAGAGGAAACAACATTTGCGATCATATTAACAAAGACAAGGTAAAAAAAGTAACGGTTCATGTTGATGATCCTCTCGTTTCTGAACGCTTGCTTTGAAGATAGATTTTGAAATATGGTTGCCCAAAGCTATCCAATTGGGTTAAATACATGAGTAGCCAAATTAATCCAAATACCAATCCTGCCAAGCCAGCGAAACTCGCGAAGGCTAAAAGGATAAAACGAATAACTCGAATGGCAAAGCTCATTTCATTGATCGGAATAACAAAGGTTGAGATGGCGACTGCTGCGACAAGAATGATCATTATGTTTGAGGCTAGCGCTGCTTCGGTTGCAGCTTGTCCGAGAATTAATCCTCCAACTGTCGTAGCCGTTCCTGTAACGGCCTTTGGCAGGCGTATGCTTGCTTCAGTCAATAGCTCCATAATAATAAGCATAAATAAAACCTCAATAAACGAAGGGTATGGCACACCAATACGACTTCCAGCAATCGTAAGGGCAAGCTCCACCCGGAAAACCTCTGGATTGTAGGAAGTAGCTGCTACATATAATCCAGGAAGGGTTAAACAAGCAAACAAGCCAAAATAGCGGAGGAATTTCAAAAATTTCGTAATCCAATAAGATTGGTATTTGTCATCCATCGAGGTCATAAAATCCATAAACACGACAGGTGCCATAACAGTCGTATGCCCACCATCAAGTAAAAGGATCACTTTCCCGCCAGCAAGATTATAGACGACCCGGTCCGTTCGCTCGGTCAACATCATAATAGGCATTAACGAGCGTTTTTTTTCGTTTAATAAACGGTTAAGCTCTGATGTTGATTGGATTGCAGGTATTTTAAGGGAATTTAGCTTTCTTTTAATACGTTCAAGAACATCCTTTAGGACAACGTCTTCATCATAAATAATTGCTAATGATTGATGGGTTTTTTCTCCAATTTCCATCATCTCTACTGTTAGCGATGGTTTGTGATAGCGTTGGCGGATAAGATTGATATTTGTCGAGATATCCTCACTTAGAGATAATTGCGGTCCTTGAATCGTTGGTTCGATACTTGTTTGCAATACCGTATCTGTGTTGACCTTTTTTATATCCAACAAGACCAGCTGATCTCGAATGGCAACAACAACGCTACCCTTCGTTAATTCAAGTGCAATTTGTTCTTTACCATTTATGTCCTGTACGTTAGGAAGTGAGTTCAAATATGCTTCTACATGCAAATCGTTAACCAATTCAAAAAAGGGCTTTATAATAAGCTGCTGGAGCTTGTCTCCATCGATAACTGTCTTGATGTATAAAAGCTCCATATGTTTTTCATCCATATGTAAGGGCTTTGATACGAAATCATTAGATGGCTTTAATTGTTCTGCTAACCAGTCCAATGTCTCACGAGATTCTTTTGTTGATTGCATCAAATGCTCTCCTAGTAGATTTTTCCTTCATTTAAGGATTTAATTGTTAAGGAATTTTTATGTATATCTTTACCTGAATAACAATCCTCATACATTTAATTATGTGTTTTTAGAAAGGGAAGAACGGGCATGAAGAGAGGGTGTATTGAGATGACAAGATTTATCTATTCTAATCAACAAAATGCTTAAAAAACAACAGCCTTATTTTTTTAAAAGCTACTATGCTATATCCAGTAATAAGGAATAAGTTTTCCTTATGACTATCTATAAAATAACATTCATTTTCTTTATGAGATATTAGCTATATAGTAAAGATATAAAAGTGAATGGAGGGTAAGTCATGAATATTAAAAAGGCAGTTCAGCAACAATTTAGTAAAAGTGCAGAATCATATGTTCATAGTCCGATTCATAAAGATGGGAAGGATCTCAACAAGCTCCTTGAGATCGCTACAATATCTGGAGATGAATTATTACTCGATGTCGCAACAGGTGGTGGCCATACCGCAAATGCATTTGCACCTCATGTAAAAAAAGTTACCGCCCTAGACTTAACACGAGAAAGGTTAGACTCGGCTCAAACCTTTATAAAGAACAATCGGAATGAGAATGTTGAATATATCGAAGGAGACGCTGAACATCTACCATTTTCTAATGATGTTTTTGATCTCGTTACATGTAGAATTGCTCCACATCATTTTCCGAATGTGCAATAGTTTGTTTCCGAGGTTCAGCGCGTATTAAAGCAAAACGGACAGTTGTTACTTATTGATAATGTTGTCCCAGAGGACAATGATCTTGATCAGTTTTATAATTACATCGAAAAAACTCGAGATTACAGTCATTTTCGAGCTTGGAAAAAGAGTGAATGGATTCAGATGCTTGAATTATCAGGATTTGAAATAGTTGAATGGCATCGTTTTGTAAAAACATTTCAATTTGACACATGGTGCAATCGCATGAACCTCCCTCAGGAAGAAAAGAATGCATTAAACAAATATATCGCGAATGCTTCTGAAAAAATAAAAACAAAATTTAAGATTGTAATTGAGAATAACCAAGTCATCTCCTTCCAAGGTGAAGCGATAATCGTAAAAGCAGTTGCGAATTAACGCCTTTGGTAATTGAAGGAGTACACTGCAAACAAAAAGCTTCTCGTCAATGAATCTGATCCAAGAAAGCTAGGCATCGAACTAACGTTTATGGGGCAGTTCATCTATTGAGAGCTTTTTGCCTGTTTATGAATCATTCGTATATAAAAAAAATAAATGTTATATCCCTTGAAGTAACGCTTTAATCCGAAATCCAAGACGTAAACGGAGTGTTTCCTCTGGATCCTTTATGCTTCTGCCAATTATTTCTTCACATTTTTCTAAACGGTAAATGACGGTATTTCGATGGATATACAACCGTTTAGCTGTTTCTGAAAGCTGACAGTGTGTTTCTAAATATACTGATAATGTTTTAAGAAGCTCCTCATGATCCTTTTTCGGTTCATTGGCAAATGCTTGGAACGTATCAACATAAAACTTTTTTAATTGATCATAGGGGAGCATACGAAGAATTTCAGGTACCTCCTTTGGCTGGTAAACTTCAATAAATTGTTTTTTCCCTAACATATTTCCATAGTATAACGCATCCAATGCTTCCTTATATGAAACAGGTATGTGGAGAAGCTGTTCAGCATAATTGCTTATTCCAAAGGAAATGCTTTGGCGAAAATGGGTTGAAATTTTTAATTGAATCGTTTCGAGTAAATGAAGAAAAGAAGCCTCAACCGTTTTCCAGTTTCGTTCTAGCTCAGCAAGAAGTATGTATGAACGGTCAATCGTAAACATATGAATCGTTTGCTCGAAAGACTTTATTTCCGCTTCGATCGTTTCATAAATAAGCTCTTGCTCAGACTGAAATTGAAGCGCCCGTGTGCTTTTGTCCTGTATGTCAATATCCCCTACGATGCAAAGATACCTTTGCTCATTTTGTAAGCCAAATTCGAGTCCTCTGCTGATTACCTCTTCATTTGTTGAAAATGTTTGATTAATGAACTTTGTAAAAAATTCATTTCGAATCCGTCTTGAATGCTGGTTTAAGGCATTTTTTTTCATCAGCTCAAATGCGATGACATTTGTTGCCTGTTCAATCGTTAAAATCGTTGATCTGTCTGTTGAGGGGATGAATCCAATAATTGCAAGGTAACTGAACTGCTTTTTATGTGTATAAACAGGGAAAAGGGTAATTGTATCTCTCGTTTCAGTTAACAAAGAAAAGCTAGACATCATTGTTTTTGGCCAATGGAACGAATACCCTCTTATCACCATTTTTTCTAGACTTTCTAAAAATGTGATTTTCTTTACAAGCTTATCGATTGGCCGTAGATGATGATTTAATAACACAACCGGAAAATTTATAAGAGAGGATAGGCTTTTTAAAATTTTTTCGATCCCTTGCCCGCTCATAACATCATTTGTAAATTGTTGATGTGCTTGCATTGCTTGATGGAGTTCGTTTGTTCGAATATCAAGAATGTAGCTTAAAGACTGATTAACAATATCCCCTAAAGAGGTTTGAACAGGCAGTTCAATTAGTGGAAACTCAAGCTCATTTGCAAGGGCAATTGCTTTTTCAGGAATGTTATCTATGAATCTCTTTGTTTTAATGCCTAATGCAGCGCATCCTTGCTTATTCATTTCCACAATGAGGCACAGTAATGATTCTAGGTCATCTTTAAAATGAAAGGCGGTTGTGACAAGTAAATCATGCTCCTTTAAAAAATGAATAATATCAGGCGCATCCATCATATTTACCGTATTAACTTCACGTGAAATACCGTTTTCACCAGCAGCAATTGTTGCCCCGTTAAAAATTGGCAGCTTTAATAAATCATATAATTTCATTCATGTTCGCTCCCTTGTAAGGATGATTTACATAACAGATTATCAATCAAGCAAAATTTTAGTTAATTTATACAATGAAATGACCAAATATTCTACATTTATGTGAATGATTTTACGATGTTTTTCTTTTACAATCGATTTATATTCCTGATGATGTAAAGAATTATAACATAAGAAAAATGATTTACGATATAGAGGGGGATTCGATTGATTATAGATGAAACGAAAACACCTACGTTTTTTGAGCAAATCGAAGAAATGGTCGAGTGGCTCGCATCATTCGGTAAAAGCGAAAAAAACGGTGTCACTCGACCGTTGTATTCGTCTAGCTGGCAGGCTGCACAGCAAGGGTTAGAAAAACAAATGAAACAGATTGGACTTGAAGTCTATTATGATGATGTCGGTAATTTATTTGGTAGATTGCCAGCTTATACAAAAAGTAATACGACAATTTTAACAGGTTCGCATATTGATACGGTAATAGATGGCGGTAAATATGATGGTGCGTACGGAATAATTGCAGGGATCATTGCCCTTCAATATTTATATGAGAATTACGGGCAACCGAAAAAAAATATCGAGGTCGTCTCATTATGTGAGGAAGAGGGAAGTCGTTTTCCGATGACATATTGGGGTTCAGGAAGTATTACTGGTGTTAAGACGATAAACGATATCGAACATTTGACTGATTCACAAGGGATTTCCTTTGTCACAGCGATGCAGGAAGCGGGATTTGGGAAAGGAAACTACCAACAGTCTTTACGCAATGATCTTGAATGCTTTGTTGAGCTGCATATTGAACAAGGTGAAATGTTGGAACGTGAAGAGAAATCGATTGGGATCGTTAGTCATATCGTCGGTCAAAGAAGATACAATGTTACGGTAATCGGTGAGAGTAATCATGCTGGGACAACACCGATGTCATGGCGCAAGGATGCGATGCATACGGCTGCAGAGCTTATTCAATATGTGATGAAAAAAGCAAAGGAAACATCTCCTGATTTAGTAGCTACGGTTGGACAAATGGTTATCGAGCCAAATCTAGCGAATGTCATTCCAGGCGCGATTACATTTTCTCTTGATATCCGTCATCGTGATGAGCATGTTCTCGAATCTTTTTGCCAGGTTATATTTGAGCAATTTTTATTGATTGCAAGCAAGCACCAGACAGAAGTAACGGTTCATAATTGGATGAAGGAGAAACCGGTAAAAATGTCTGAAAAGCTGAATAGCATTTCAGAGGCTTTACTAATAAAAGAGCAAATTCCATACAAAAAAATGACAAGTGGTGCCGGCCATGACTCGCAAATATTTGGGGAATTTTGCCCAACCTCTTTACTATTTGTACCAAGTAAAAATGGGGTTAGCCATTCCCCGAACGAATTTACGAAAACAGAGGATCTAGAAAGAGGAATTCAACTATTAATCAAGATTTTATATAAATTAGCTTATGAAGGAGGAAATTTCGAATGAGTACGTTTCATGAAATCAATACACCATTACGAACGATTATGACACCAGGACCTGTTGAGGTTGACCCGAGAGTGCTTCGTGCGATGAGCACGCCCATATTAGGTCAGTTTGACCCAGCGTTTACACAACTAATGAATGAAACAATGGAAATGCTAAGGGACGTATTTCAAACGAAAAATCAGTGGGCGTTTCCGATTGATGGAACATCGCGATCTGGTCTTGAGGCTGTTTTATGCAGTGTAATTAAACAAGGTGATAAAGTATTGATTCCAATTTACGGGAGATTTGGACATTTATTAACGGAAATTGCGGAACGGAATGGAGCGGAAATCCATATTATCGAATGTGAATGGGGAGAAGTATTCGAGCAAGAGGTAATCATCGAGGAAATGAAACGTGTCAAGCCGGATGTACTGGCGATTGTTCACGGTGAAACATCAACAGGCTGTATGCAGCCGTTGGACCAGATCGGTCCAGCCTGCCGTGAGCTTGACGTTCTATGTATTGTTGATGCAGTAGCTACGATTGGTGGGACAGACGTAAAAGTAGATGAATGGCAATTAGATGCAGTTATCGGAGGCACGCAAAAATGCTTATCCGTTCCATCTGGTATGGCGCCGATTACGTATAATGCCCGCGTTGAACAGGTAGTGGCAGCGCGAAAAAAGGTTGAAAGAGGAATTTCTACTGAAGCGGATCAGAAGGATGTGCTTAATCCGATCCGTAGTAATTATTTTGACTTGAGCCAGCTTCAGGATTATTGGGGACCGAGAAGATTGAATCACCATACTGAAGCAACCTCGATGCTTTATGCTTTGCGCGAGGGGGTAAGAATCGTCCTGCAGGAAGGGCTTGAAGAAAGGTTTGCTAGACATCGTTTTCACGAAAAAGCATTAATCGAAGGAGTAAAGGCTATGGGATTAGAATTATTTAATGATGTCCCATGGAAGCTGCCAATGGTAACCTGTGTGAAAATTCCGGATGGTGTTGATGGTGAATCTGTCAGAATGATGCTTTTACATCAGTTTGGAATTGAAATTGCTAGCTCATTTGGTCCATTACACGGGAAAATTTGGCGCATCGGGACAATGGGCTACAGCTGTCGAAAGGAAAATATCTTATTTGTTTTAGCAGCTCTTGAAGCTGTATTGCTTCGCCATCAAGTGAAGGTTCAAGCAGGAAATGCCTTGCAAGCAGCCTTAAATGTTTACGAAAGTAAAAATATCGTCGTGAAATCATAGGGAAAGAATAAAAATAGCGAGGCTTTTGTAGCGGTATGCTATTTCTCTAAGCGATTAGAAGGTGGTTATATGAAACGGCTTTTCAATTTACAACCTTGGCTAGCAGGGCTGCAATGGCTTTTTTTCCTATTTACAAATACAGTTGTGATTCCGATTACAATCGGTGCTGCCTTCCAACTCCCTCAGGAAAAAATCATTACATTACTGCAATTTTCATTTCTATTTACAGGATTAGCATCTATGCTACAAGCAGTTACTGGACATAAACGTTCAGTGATGGAAGGGCAGTCTGGACTATGGTGGGGAGTTATTCTAAGCTTATGCTACGCGGCCCCCTCCCAAGGGATGTCGCTTGCATCTCTTGGGGGTAGCCTTGCTGTTGGAGTTATTCTTGCGGGAATCTTGACGATATTGATCGGATTATGTGGTCTAGCTCCCTATTTTTCAAAGCTATTTAATTCTGGTGTGATGGCAGTTTTTATGTTTTTGTTAGGATGTAGGCTGAATACGATCTTTCTACAAGGGATGCTAGGCATACCTTTCGGAGGGCAAGAAAAAACGGGGGAAATTGATCTGCCTGTTTTTCTTCTTTCCTGCAGTATAGCAGGCATCGTTATGGTCATAAGTTTGAAAGCAACGCCGATAATTAGGAAGTATTCTTTACTAACCGGAATTATTGTTGGGTGGGTTTTGTTTGAACTGTTGTTAAATAGAGAGGGGATTGATGTGGCTGGTAAAATGGTCATCGAATTGTTTCCGCTCGGTACGCCTTCCATTGATTTAGGGATTATTTTCACTGTCATCGTTGCTGGCTTTCTTAACACCTCAAATACATTTGGCGCTTTAATAGGAACAGATTCAATTTATCAATCACATACGACAACAAATGAATTTCGACGTTCATTTACAATTAGTGGGATGTTTACGATTATCGCGGGAATATTAGGGCTTGTTCCATTTGCACCATATGTTTCATCAATCGGATTACTTCGGCAAACGAAGATTATCGAAATACTTCCCTTTATTCTCGGTAGTGCGATGTTTATGGCAATGGGTATCATACCTCAGGTTAGCCAGTTCATGGCAAAATTACCTTTAAGTGTTGGAAGCGCAGTGTTATTTGTTGCATATTTACGGCTTTTACAATCCTCGCTCCAGTATTTTATGCAAATTACTTTAACGACAGCGAATCTTTATCGCTTAGGCATACCATTATTTACTGGAGTTATTTTTATGACCTTTCCTTTGTCCTATTTTCAATCAATTCCTTCCTTTAATCGTCCGTTAATGAGCAATGGTTTGTTAATAGGGATTTTATTATCGATTTTACTAGAAAATATTAAATTCAAACAATATCGAAAGAAAAAACGGCTCTTTTTAAGCTAAAGATTTAAAAAACAGCATATAGAGCAAATCTAATTTGGTGGAGGTTATGAAAATGTCAGATAAATGGAATGCATTCGTTGATGAAAAGATTATAGTAGAACCAACAGGAAGTGGACGGTTAAACGGGTTAACTTTTGCTGTTAAAGATGTGTTTTCTATTGCAGGTTATAGGAATCATGCGGGAAATCCTGATTGGTATCGAACACATGAATATGCAACTGATCATGCAAAAGTCATAAAAACGCTCCTCCATCATGGTGCAAAGCTAACGGGAACTGTTCATACAGATGAACTTATGTATAGCTTAAACGGGGAAAACGTTCATTATGGTACACCAGTAAACCCGATAGATAAAACGAGGATACCAGGAGGATCCTCAAGTGGGTCAGCTGTTGCAGTTTCGGCTGGATTAGTTGATTTTTCATTAGGAACAGATACAGGTGGCTCTGTACGAATTCCTTCATCGTATTGTGGAATTTATGGGTTCAGACCGACGCATGGAGTAGTGCCAATTGAAGGTGTGATCCCATTAGCAAAAAGCTTTGATACCGTTGGCTGGATGTCAAAGGACCTCAATTTATTAATCAAGGTAGGAGATGTTCTCCTTAATGACCAAAGCGAAGAAGGATGCTTTCAGCAAATTTTATTAGGTGAGGACGCATGGGCGTTATTGAAGAAGCATGACAAACAAGCATTATTATCGACGATTGAAAACACGGACAATGCTGAGTGGAAGCAGATCTCCGCTGAAGGTCTTGATGAATGGGCTAACACGTTTCGTATCCTCCAAGGCATAGAGATTTGGGAAGAGCATGGCGAATGGATTCAAGCAGAAAACCCTACATTTGGACCAGGAATTGCCGAAAGATTTCAATGGGCAAGTACGTTGAATAAACTTGAATGCAACGAGCCAATTCTATTAAGGGAAAAAATTATTCAGGATCTATCAAGTCTTTTAGGTAATGATGGCATTCTTATCATTCCAACTGCTCCTGGTGCAGCCCCGTTATTAAATTTGCATGGAGAAAAAGCTGACAAGTATCGCGCAAGAGCGATGCAATTAACTTGTATTGCTGGCTTGGCTGGTTTACCACAGGTGACGGTTCCGGTAAACGTTCATGGCTTACCACTAGGGCTATCATTTATAGCTAATCAAAACAATGATCGTAAGCTACTACATTGGGTAAATAAATTATATGGTGAAAAATAAGGAGAAAAAATATGAAGCTAGCAACGGTTCAAATAGCTGGAAAAGAAGAGGCAACGATTATTTTTTCAGGACGGTTCATTCTCATTCAAACAATCAATGAACTGGAAAAGAAAAAATGGGGTACTGACCTTTTTCAGCTTTTACAAACAAACCAATTAGTAGAATTAATCGATTGGTATAAAAATGAAGGTGAACGTAAACTGTCTCATCTTCCAAGCATTTCAGTAGAAGAAGCAGTGTTCGCTCCACTTTATCGGCATCCCCAAAGCATTTGGGGTGTAGGGATGAATTATTTCGATAAGGCAATCGAATTAACGGGGAAGCCACCTGAGGAAGATCCGATTATTTTTATGAAACCAGTTACGAGTTTAATAGGACATGGAGAAGCGATTACTCTCCCTCGTCAATCAAGGCAAGTAACGGCAGAAGCAGAACTTGCGATTATCATCGGGGAATCATGCAAGGATATTGCTGAGGCGGATGCACTATCGGTAATTGCTGGATACACAACAGCGATTGATGTAACAACAAAGGATATTCATGCGAAAAATCCTCGTTTTTTGCAAAGGTCAAAAAGCTTTGATACATTTTTTAGCTTCGGTCCTTATTTCATCACGGCTGATGAATATACAGATCTCAAGCAGATAATCGTTAAAACCGTTTTAAATGGAGAAGAGGCACATCATAATACGGTTGCTAATATGATGTACAAGCCTTCATTTATCGTTTCCTATTTTTCACAGATTATGACGCTCAATCCAGGTGATGTCATCATGACGGGTACACCAGGTTCAGTCGTAATTCGAGATGGAGATTTTATAGAATGCCAGATTGATGGTTTTAAAGCATTACGAAACCCTGTTATTGATTTTAAATAAAATTATTTGAAGGAAGAACCAATCACAATAGGTGCTTGGTTTTTTAGTTATTTTATACAAAGCAAAAATGAAAAATTCACGAATTTATTAATGATTCGTATTAGTAGTTGATTTAAAATATAGGAAACACAATTAACATCTCATGTCAGAATATATATCATTTTGTTTTGTGAAAGGGGCACTTGTAATGGAACGATTAGACGTTGTAATTAAAAATGGCAAAGCTGTCCTTCCTGATGGAGTAAAGGAAACGGATATTGGGATAAAGGATGGACGGATTGTCGCACTTCAAAAAGGTATCCAAGCTAACGCTAGTGTGATGCTAAATGCAGAAAATCATTATATTTTTCCGGGGGTGATTGATGTACATGTACATTTTAGTGAACCTGGTAGAGAGAGTTGGGAGGGCTTCCATACAGGTTCGATGATGATGGCGGCAGGAGGCTGTACGACTTACTTTGATATGCCGTTGAATGGCATTCCTTCAACCGTTAATGTTAAGGCATTAACCGAGAAGGCAGAGATCGGGAAGTTGAAGTCGTTCGTCGACTTTAGCTTATGGGGTGGGCTTGTTCCTGGAAGTGAAAAGGATTTAGAACCACTTGCTGAAGCTGGAGTTATTGGTTTTAAAGCGTTTCTTTCTGAAACAGGCAACAAAGAATTTGCCTCAGTAGATGATATGACATTGCTTAATGGGATGAAAATAATTGCAAAAACGGGGAAGGTATTAGCACTTCATTCAGAAAGTGCTTCGATTACGAATTGGTTAAAAGCTGAGAAAGAACAGGCTGGCGCTTTTAGTGCGGATGATTATCTCGAATCAAGACCGATTATGGCGGAGGTTGAAGCGGTGGAGCGGGCGATATACTATGCAGAGCTTACAGGTTGTCCGCTTCATTTCGTCCATATAAGCTCCGCGTTGGCGATTGAAAAAATCGAACAAGCAAAACATAGTGGAATGGATATTACAGTTGAAACTTGTCCGCATTATTTACTGTTCAATCACCAACACTTACGTGAATTGGGAACCATTGCAAAATGTGCACCACCATTACGGGAAAAAGAAGAGCAGGAGAAGTTAATTTCACTTGTCATCAACCAAAAATTTGATATGGTCTCCTCGGATCATTCGCCATGTCCTTTTGATTTAAAAGATCCGAAAAAGCATCATTTATTTGCTGCGTGGGGTGGAATTAGCGGTGGACAATTCACATTATTATCGTTGCTTGAACTAGCCATTAAATATAATATTCCGTTTGAAACGATCGCGCAATTAACAGCATCGGCACCAGCGGAGAGATTTGGGCTTTCAGAACGGAAAGGGAAAATTGCAGTAGGCTATGATGCTGATTTAGCGATTCTATCATTAGAAGATTCCTTTACAGTAACAAAGGAAAATTTCCTTGCCAAGCATAAAGAAAGTTTATATATTGGCCATACATTCCCGAGTAAGGTTGTTGCAACAATTAGTAAAGGAAAAATCGTTTACCAGGATGGTAAGGTTGTGGCAGGGAAAGCTAAAGGGGAGTGGGTTAAACCTGAAAAAGTTGAATATGTAAAATGAGTTTCTGATTCCATTTTTCTACTAAAAAGAGACATTCCAATCGGATCAAACCGAAAAGAATGTCTCTTTTTTAACTTCCACGATAAACTTGATAGCCCCAAGGAGAGATTAATAGTGGGACATGATAGTGACTTTCTAGATTTGCGATCCCGAAGCGGACAGGCACGGTTTCTAAAAAGGCAGGGCTCGGAAGGTCAATGCTTTTGCTGTGAAAGTAGTCTCCGACATGAAAGATGATCTCGTAAGTTCCGATCTTCATCTCGTTTTCTAATAAAAGAGGGGAATCGAGCCGTCCATCTTCATTTGTTGCAACTGATTTTAGTAATGTTGATTCGCCAGATTGCAAATAATATAACTCAATTTTAACATTTTTGGCTGGTTGGCCATGAGTCAAATCGAGCACATGTGTTGTAAGTCCAGACATTTATAGGATTCTCCTTTGCATTTTGTAACAGATTATATGTTTCGAATAGGTTTTTTCAGGTCACTAACGAATTCAGGCTCATTGTACGAATAGTATTGCTCAAGCACGTCTTTTCGCTTGTCAAGAAAAAGCTGTTCAGAAACGGCTACTACTAATCTAGGAATCCCAAATTTCATACCAGAAAGAGCAGAAGCAACAATTCCGCAGCTAATTAATGCTGAATAATTATATGTGAAAATGCCTTCTAGCAGTTTTTTTTCTGCTTTTTCCTTGCTTTGAAGTCCAAAGCCTGGAGTTAAATATGGATGAGCATCAATCATTGGATTAGCGACATCCTTTGGAGCTTTATAGCGGTCACCCCAGCGGGCAATATGTTTTTCGATAAGTCTTAATTCAGGACGAAGGGCAGGATCGGTAATGAGACCGGTACTAATCATTAAGAAATCAAATGAAAATGTCCCTTTTGGTGTTGTTACGATCGCTTCATTTCCTTTAGACTCAACATTTAGCCAAGGTGAACCTAAGTGAAGATGGAATCCTGTCCATGAGGCTGCCCGCTCGTAAGTGTCGTTTGTCGGTGGCTGATTATTTTTAAAGAAATGGGACATAACAGCATATTTATCTTCGTCTGGCAATGAATGAAATCGTTCGATGAGACCGGATTTTTCCATTTGCCGAATCGGGTTGATTCGCGGCAGCTCATTACGACGAACAAATACATGTGCTTCTGATACCCCTTCGGAAAGGGCGAAATTAGCGTTATCAAACGCAGAAGCTCCTCCTCCTAAAATCGCAATCCTTTTCCCTTTTAACGAAGAAATGTCGATTGGCTGTGACGTATGACTGTATAGATTTGCTGGTAAGTTTTCTGAAATGAATGTAGGCACATGCCATTCACCACCACCTTGAATTCCTGTAGCTAAAATAACTTTACGTGCTAATAGTGAACTTGCAGGTGCTCCATTACCAGTGACATGAAGCCTATATATTCCATTTTCTAAAGGCTCAATCAATGTTAATTTTACCTCATTGATGACTGGTAAATGAAGCACTTTGCGATACCACCGTAAGTAATTCATCCAATCTCCGCGAGGAATTTTATCGATCGCTTCCCAGCTCTTTTCTCCAAATTGCGCTTCCCAGTATGAACGAAAGGTGAGGGAGGGGATGCCAAGATCAATTGAGGTCAAATGTTTAGGTGTACGTAAAGTAACCATCCGTGCGTATGTTTCCCATGGACCTTCAAACCCTGCGACATTTTCATCAAGGACGAGAATATTCGATATTCGTTCGCGCTTAAGACCAAATGCTGTTCCTAGACCTCCTAGACCACCGCCGACAATAATTACATCATACACATGTCCTTCAGAATAAGGTATTTGCTGTTCCCATTCCTTAAGATCGATGGCAAGATAGGATAATTCTTTTTTTACTCGTTCATTTAATGCTTCGAGACTCATCATTTTCATCCTTTCATTTCAAAAATTCTTTAAGATGTCTTTCTTATTCAGTAACAGCAGTTGGGATTATTTTTTCTTCTAAACGAAACTTTGCAATTTTGAAGATTTCCTTTAACGCGGTGTGAAACTCAAGATCGATTTCGTGATCGATTCTCGCTTTCATTGCGTCGTAAATTTGCTCCTTATTTTTACCGCGAACTGCAATGATGAAGGGGAAGTCAAACTTTTCCATGTACCTTTTATTTAAGTTGATAAAGTTGCTGTATTCTTCAGGGGTTAGATCTTGTAATCCTGCACCTTTTTGTTCGTTGATTGAATCTGTCGTCATTGCTACTCTTTCTCCTAAATTAGGATGGGCTTTAATGAGCTTGAGCTTTTTTTCTAGTGAAGAATTTTCGACAATACTAACCATTTTCTGAAATAGCTGCTCGATGGAGGTGAATGGTTTTGATTTTTCAGCTTTTTCAGCAATCCATGGTGAATGTTCGAATATCCCTTCGACAATTTCGATGAATTGCTTAGAGGAAGAGCTATTTAATGTTTCGAGTGTATACATGTCATCAAACTCCATTTACGATAAATTTTTTACTTTCGGCTCTAACGTCGCATCAGGTATCACTTGTATAGAACGCTTTGGACGCATATTAAAAATCATATTTAAGATAATGGCAGTTAGGCTTCCTGTAATAATCCCATCACTAACAATGATTCGAAGGGTAGCTGGTAAGCCGGCGAAAAGCTCTGGTACAACTGTTGCACCTAGACCTAATGAAATCGAGCAAGCAATAATTAATAGATTGTTGTTATCTGTAAAATCAACACCGTTTAGCATCTTAATCCCAGATGACACTACCATTCCAAACATAATAACTGTTGCCCCACCTAATACCGCAGTTGGGATTAAGGTTGCTAAAGCTGCGATTTTCGGTACTAACCCTAATCCGATTAAGATAAAACCAGCAGCAATCGTGACAGACCTTGTTTTGATTCCTGATAATTGAATGAGCCCAACATTTTGTGCGAACGTACTATAAGGAAAGGCGTTAAAAATTCCCCCAAGAGTAAATGCAATTCCTTCCGTTCTATACCCACGGGTAATTTCTTTTTCAGTTAATTCTCTGTCAGTCATTTTCGCAAGTGCAAGAAAGGCTCCTGTTGATTCGACGAGAATAACGATCCCGACTAAAATCATCGTTAAGATTGGGACGATTTCAAAGGAAGGAGTACTGAAATGAAAAGGTGTTGGGATATGGAACCAATTTGCATCTGCTACAGCCACTGTATCTATTTTTCCCATGAAAGCTGCGGCAATTGTTCCGACAATAATCCCTGTCAGTACAGAAATGGCACGAAGAAACCCTTTTAAAAACCGATTCATCACTAAAATGACTGCTAAAACTCCAAATGAGAGGATGAGGTTTTCAGCCGAACCAAAGTCAGAACTTGAAGCACCTCCGCCCATGTTTTTTATTCCAGTTGGGATGAGCGATAATCCGATAATGCTAACAACGGTTCCTGTTACAACTGGTGGAAATAGCTTAATTAATTTACCGAACAAACCCGAAAATAGGATAATGAAAATTCCTGCTGCTATAATTGACCCGTAAATCGCAGAAATCCCATAATTCGTCCCGATCATAATCATTGGGGAAACCGCGACAAACGAAGTTCCTAATACGACAGGAAGTCCAAGTCCGATATATTTCCCTTTCATCGATTGTAGAATTGTAGCAATTCCACATGTCAGCAAATCAATTGAGACAAGAAAGGCGATTTGCTGGGGGGTGAATTGCAGGGCACCTCCAACAACAAGCGGAACTAAAATTGCACCGGCATACATCGCGAGTACATGCTGTAAGCCTAAAGAGAAAATTTCTGGTTTTCCAATTTTTTTAGTCATAATGAACCTCCTTATTTTACGTGTTAGAAATTCTAACGTATAATGTATCTAATGTTTACATAATAATAAATATTCTGAAAACTGTCATTGTATAAACTGACAAAAAACGGTTTTTTTATTAGGCATGTTGTATAAAAAATGATATTTTTCTAATTTATAAAAGAAGAATATTAAAAAAAGAATCACAAATCGTGTGGAGTTTATTTTAGTTATGTCACATTTTGTTCCATTGTTTTAAGTAATTGTCTAAAGATAATATTTAAACGGAAACTTCAAGACTGAAACTGATAATAAAGGCTTGAAGGAAAGCTCGAAGCAAAAATATGTAAGTGTTTGCAGAAAGTTAATTGGAAGTAGAAGTTTTATAGGGAGGTTTTCTTCTTTGTCATACTTTATTATTTGCCTTCGTAAAATAAAGGGTTAAAATGGTAGTAGAAAAGGAGTGATTCAATTGAAGTACGCAGATACATGGGACTTAGATGCGATTTTTCCGGGTGGTACCAAATCACAGGAGCTGCAAGAAAAATTACATAATCTTAAAGAAGAAATAAAAGAGTATCAAACACTTATCATATCGTGGAATGTTGCTGAAAATAATTCACAAGAGCCACTGAAAAAAATCTTACATAAAGAAGAAAGCGTTGAAAAGGGTTTAGGTCAAGCTAGAACATTTGTCCAAATGTGGCATGATGCATATACAAATGATGAGCACGCAAATGTTGTTATGGGGCAAATTATTGATTTATTAGGTGAGGTTGAAACCTATTCAACGATTTTCTCAAAGAAGCTCGTCTCTATTTCGGATGAGGCATGGCAAACTCTGTTAGAGGATGACCAATTAAAAGAAGTGGCTTTCGCATTAAACGAAATTCGTGATAATGGGAAACGTTTATTATCAGAGGAAGAAGAAAAGCTAATCACTAATTTAAATAAGGATGGCTTAGCTGCATGGAGTCAATTGTATGATACAACCGTTTCGATTATCACTATTCCGTATACCGATAAAGAAGGAAACACAACGGAATATTCAGTTGGGCAAGCAATGAATCGTATGTACGCTGACCCAGACCCTGAAGTGAGAAAGCAACTGTTTGACAATTGGGAGGCAGCATGGACAAAATATGCGCCAATTTTTGCTGATACGTTAAATCATTTAGATGGCTATCGTCTCACCTTGCAAAAGGCTCATGGCCGGGAAAACTTCCTAGAGGAGCCCTTGGAATATAACCGAATGTCTGAAGAGACTTTAAATGCGATGTGGCAAGCGGTGTCCAAACATAAACAGCCGTTTATCGCTTTATTGAAGCAAAAAGCTAAGATTTTAGGAATGGATAAATTAGGCTGGCAGGATGTTGATGCCCCTGTAGCCTTTGGTGATGTGAAACCACCACGGTATACGTATGATGAAGCATGTGATTTTGTGATTGAAAACTTTGCTAGCTTTGGACCGAAGCTTGCGAGCTTTGCGAAGCATGCATTGGAAAATCGCTGGGTTGAAGCGGAGGATCGTCCAAATAAACGTCCTGGTGGCTATTGTGAGGAGCTTCCTGAATCAGAGGAATCACGGATATTTATGACATTTACAGGCTCTTCTAATGATACTAGTACATTGGCTCATGAATTAGGCCATGCATTCCATAGCTATGTGATGAGAGATTTGCCGTCGTTAAATCGAAATTATGCAATGAATGTTGCGGAAACGGCAAGTACCTTTGCTGAGACAATCATTAGCAATGCAACGATTGCAAAGGCAAAAACGACAGAAGAAAAAATCACGTTATTAAACACGAAATTAGAAAACGCAACGGCAATGTTTTTAAATATTCATGCTCGCTTTCTTTTCGAAAAATCGTTTTATGAAGAACGTTCAAAAGGAATCGTTTCTGAGCAACGAATCAATGAATTGATGGTTAATGCGCAAAAAGAAGCGTATGGTGATAGTTTATCGAGCTACCACCCACATTTCTGGTGCAGCAAGCTTCACTTCTTTATTGATGATGTCCCATTTTATAACTTCCCTTATACTTTTGGCTATTTATTCAGTCTTGGTGTATACAGTGAATACTTAAAAAATCCAGAGGGCTTTGAGGATAAGTACATTGCTTTACTGCGTGATACAGGCTCAATGAAGGTTGAAGATTTAGCGATGAAGCATTTAGGAGTGGATATTACAAAACTGGACTTTTGGGAGGCTGGTGTCCAGCTTATAGCAAAGGATGCCGAAGAGTTTATAAGCTTAACAAATGATAGACTGTAAAGGAACTGATAATTTTCTAGCGTAAAGGTAAATGTATTTTTATTTCCTAATTTCATTCCGATTGTAAGAAGCAGGTAAAGATAAAACAGGATATTTCTTTACCTGCTTTACTAGTTAAGGTGAATCAAGAATTTTCAAAATATAGAGCTAGGTCTCCCTGCTTGCCATAATCCTCTTTTTTTAAATCTTCAAAGAAAATAAAGATTTTATCTTGTTCAACATCAAATGTTTCGGCAACTACCTTGCTCATTTTTTGCACAAGGCTCCGTTTTTGCTCAATCGTTTTTCCTTCAAGTACCTTTATTGTAATAAAGGGCATAGGTCAAGAACCTCCAAATCAATTAAACTGTTTCTAAAGCTTCAACGACTTTAAGTGCAGCACTTTGACTTGATTGCGGATTTTGTCCAGTTACTAACTGTCCATCACGGACGGAAAAGTCTGACCATTTTTCACCTCGAACAAAATTTGCTCCTTTTTCACGTAGCTTTGTTTCAAGCAGAAAGGGCATATGGATGTCGAGCTGCATGTCAACTTCTTCCTCATCTGTAAAAGCAGTCAGTGTTTTTCCTTTTACAAAAGGGGTCCCGTCTTTATAGGTAACATTTACAAGGCCAGCTGGACCGTGGCAAACAGAACCAATTACTTTTTCTTTTTCAGCAAATTGCTGTAAAATGGAAAGCAATGTTTCGTTTTCAGGGAAATCAAACATTGTGCCATGACCACCCGGAAGGAAAATGGCATCATATTGCCCCGCATCATCCTTGCTTAATTTAGAGGTATTCTTCAATTCATCTTCCGCCGCTTTCCACTCTGGTTTATCTTCAATACTATTTGGGTCAAGCGGAACTTCACCACCTTCAATACTCGTTACCTTTACGTTATATCCCTTATCTTTAAAAACTAAATAAGGAACTGCAAATTCTTCTAACCAAAGCCCTGTTTTATGATCGTTTGTTATTTTCGTATGGTTAGTGACAACAAACAGTACATTTTTTTGAGCACCCATTATTGCTTTCCTCCTAAATGTCATCTATTCATCATTCATCCAAAGATAGTATGGGTGATCATTTAAGAATAAATACAATGATTATGAATAGAAATAAAGAGTTTCATCGTATAATAAATCCGATTCGAATCAAAATTGTTGATTAGTTAGTATGAGAAAGAATACAATCGTTATTGTGGAAGTTGTGTTACCGAATCGTAGCAGGGGACATCTAATTTATTTCATCAAGTACCTTTAGCAAGCTTATTAAAATCCTATTAAGTTCCGTATATTTGTAATGGGGATGCTATGAAATGTTAGATAATTTACCGTAGGATTTCCTGAAATTTAAATAAATTTTAGTTGTTTTTGATTTTTACTTTAATTCATGGCTATACATAAATTTATTATAGTAAGTTTACTAGAAAGGTAGGAAAAAGATGAATGAAATAACAGGCAGGAGACGTTTGCAGCTTGCATTGCTCCTAGGATCACTTGCTCTATTAGGTCCCTTTACAATTGATATGTATTTACCTTCTTTCCCCACGATTGTTAAGGAGTATGGGACAACAGCATCATTAGTACAAATAAGCTTAACGTCGTGCCTATTAGGATTAGGGTTAGGACAATTGATTATAGGGCCGATGAGTGATGTACAAGGCCGTCGGAAACCATTGCAAATATTCCTTATTTTGTATTTGGTTACTTCTGTCATTTGTGCTTTCGCTCCATCGATATCAATTTTTATTGCAGCTCGCTTTATCCAAGGGTTTTCAGCTGCAGGTGGACTCGTCATTTCGCGTGCGATTGTCCGTGACGTTTATAGTGGGAGAGAACTGACGAAATTTTTTGCTTTATTAATGTTAGTTGGTAACCTTGGACCGATTGTTGCACCGATTGCGGGGGGTGGTGTCCTTGCATTTACAAATTGGTCTGGAGTGTTTCTTGTATTGGCATGTATTGGAATTTTACTCGTTATACTCGTAACCTTAAAACTTGAAGAAACACTTCCTGAACATAAACGTGTCCAAAGTAATATTTCGCAAACATTTAAAAATTTTGGTTCTTTATTAAAGGATCGAAAGTTCGCAGGATATGCCCTTACTCAAGGTTTTATCATTGCGGGTATCTTTGCCTATGTGTCAGGAATTCCTTTTGTTTATCAAAATATTTATGGGGTAACACCTCAAGTATTTAGTCTCTTATTTGGAATAAATGGTTTCGCTCTAATTATTGGAACACAATTAGTTGGCCGCTTAACAGATATTATTCCTGAGAAGACCTTCTTAAAGATTGGATTAACGATTTCGAACATAGCAAGTGCTGTTTTACTAATAGCGCTATTGATGAAGGCACCGCTAATTGTTGTTGCGATTCCGATTTTCTTTTTTGTCTCATCCATTGGAATCATTTCAACTACTTCTTTTTCCCTAGCAATGGAGACACAGGGGCATATTGCTGGTAGCGCATCTGCATTGTTAGGTTTATTGCCATTTTTACTTGGCTCATTAACCGCCCCGTTGGTAGGTGTAGCAGGAGAATATTCAGCGATTCCTATGGGGATTATAATATTTTCAGCAAGCTTTTTAGCGTTTTTATCCTATTATGGATTTGTGCGAAAAGCTTCATTAAAGGTTCAAGCTACAAAATAAGCGGTAAACTAATCTTTTAGGGGTAAATTTCCTTTAAGGTTAGTAAAAATACATAAAAAAGGAGATACATAAAATGAATTACGTCACACTTAATAATGGTTTAAAGATGCCACAGCTCGGATTTGGAGTTTGGCAGGTAGGAGATGAGGAAGCAACAGCGGCAGTTGCAAAAGCATTGGAAGTTGGTTACCGCTCCATTGATACAGCAATGATTTATAAAAATGAAAAAGGTGTTGGAAAGGCGATCGCGCAATCCTCGGTTCCTCGGGAAGAGTTATTTATTACAACAAAGGTGTGGAACTCGGATCAAGGCTATGAAAACACATTACGAGCATTTGATGAAAGCTTAGAAAGACTAGGACTTGATTATGTCGATTTATACTTGATACATTGGCCAACACCGAAATTTGACCAATATGTTGAAACATATAAGGCGTTAGAAAAGCTTTATCATGATGGTCGTGTTAAAGCAATTGGTGTATGTAACTTTGAAATCGAGCATTTAGAACGGATTCTAAATGAATGTGAAGTTGTACCTGTATTAAATCAGGTTGAATGTCATCCATACCTTGCGCAAAATGAGTTAAAGGAATTTTGTGCAAAACATAATATTTTTGTTGAAGCTTGGAGTCCGCTTGACCAAGGTGGTGAAGTGTTGCAGGATGAAGTGATTCAAAACATCGCTAAGTCATATAGTAAATCTCCAGCTCAAGTTGTGTTGCGTTGGCACTTGCAAAACAATACGATCATTATCCCTAAGTCTGTTACTCCATCACGTATCGAAGAGAATTTTCAAGTATTTGATTTCGAGTTATCAAGTGATGAAATGGAACAAATCAATCAATTGAATCGCAATCGTCGTAAAGGGGCACATCCTAACGAATTACATGTTCGTTAAAAAATAAATCCAACGGTTAAAACCCATTCTAATTCGGAATGGGTTTTGCTGATTGTGAAAAAGAAAACCCTAGGCTAGGCCTAGGGTTCCAAAAAGCTTTCAGCGTGGTATTAAAAAAACTCTTCCGTGGTGCTAAAATATTTTTGGTTCCCCAACCAAAATATGAGCATA